>JAWOIG010000051.1:0-21583 GCA_046484775.1 Clostridia bacterium
ACTGTAGATACATCAACAGGAATTCAAAGCGCAGTGGGACTTGTTGCGAGTGGATTCGCTGATCTTGCATCGGGAATGCTTTTTATGCCTGACTATGAGACAGCCTGGGGCGCAGGTGATGATGCAGGAACCAACAACTGGGCTATGGTAATACCACTGGGAGACATTGGACCCTATCTTCTCCGGGTAGATAACTTGCAGGTTCCATCAACATCAACAGGGGGTGTTACAACAAACATTGTCCTAGTTGAAGATCAAGAGTATATTCTAAGAGCTTCCGGCATGTATACTTACAACACTGCTGGTGATTGGGCTGATGCAGAATGGTATCTTAAATCAGGGGTGATTGTAAAAGGTGATACTGAAGGATCTAAACCCTATGTTCTGGATGTTAGTATTGACGGGTATGCTGAAAATATCGATTGGGGTACTTACAATCCAGAGCATAAGTATGAGTATGTGTTGACTGGCACAGGTGTAGCTGTAAAATTTTTCATTTATGATAGTAATAACACTGACAACAATGGGGAAATTACAGTTGAGATATATGTTAAAACTTGGTAAATATTAAACTGCCAATACCATACTCATTATAGAGGCAGGGATTTCCCTGTCTCTATTATTGAGGGGAAAAGACTATCAATTGTTATATCTGGCTCTTATTATTTGTTAATTTAGATTGTTGGTTTGATTGACAGTCTTTGTAATCCGGTTGTTGTTCCTTTGGTTGTTACAGTTACCCGATAAAGCGAAATTGTTTAGTTGTTTGACTTAAGAACTGATTTTCTTCAAACAACAGAATGTAAACTCATGAATGGGATGGAAAGGCAGGTGAAATCACCTGCCTTTCTTGATAATATATTTCAAGAAAGAACAGTATATGATATTGGCTTTTTCCTATCTTATATTATAATATTAATACAGTACTCTCACTTGATACATGCTGCCTGTGCAAAGGAAAGTGGTTTGCATGAATGAAAGTTCAAAAAACAAAATACCGGACAATATCGTAAAGCATATAAGGCTGCTGTGCTATACGCTTGCGTTGAATTCCGACGATCCCGGATTTGAAACAAGGCATATGGAGCTCGTCGAATCAAACTGCATAAAGTTGGCGAAGAGGAGGGGAATGGATGAAAGCATCGCGGTTTCGATTGCTTGCCTGCACGACCTTGGAAGGGTAAAGAACAGGGTATACGGCAAAGGGCATGCGGTTGAAAGTGCGGTTGTTGCCGAATCCATTCTGTCGGACTGCAGGATTGATGGTAAACCGAGGAAAATCATAATCAGGGCAATAGGAAACCATAACCGCAAAGGAAGAGTTAACGACAAATATTCCGAACTGATAAAAGATGCTGACTCGATTTCTGCATTTGACGGTGGGGGTATCAGCGCACAGAGGACTTTCGAATACATAAGATGCAAATATGCTGATTCCGTCAAGGTCGAAGTCATCGAGAACCCCAAAGCGGACATGGCGGGGTCAATCAAGTCAAGCATGGCGAATATATTGATAAACCTCACTGATTTGAAGAACAGCGAAACTCCATACAGGCTTATCCATGAAATCAGGACTGACATCAGAAAGACAAGGTCGGTCCTTTGGTATATGAAGAATAATCCAAAGGCAGGAAAATCCGGAACCTTCGACAGGCTTGATTCCGGGCTGAATGAAATAGCGGAGGATTATGACCGTTTGAGGGAGCTGCAGGTGTTCAGAAAGGGCATAAAGGGAATGGACGGCTGCGCGGAGCTATACACATATCTCGATAAACAGAGAAAAAATGAGTGGAAAAGGATTTTGAACAAGAAGCTTCGCAGCCACATCAAACTAGCTGATGAACTGCAAAAAAATGTGGAGAGACTTAAAAATCCTGCTGAAGGTTTGATGCCGGCCGGCAATGAATATTTGAAGAAACTGAAAAAAGCCATGGAAGAGGTGAATGACGACGATGTGGAATCAATGCATAGGCTGAGGATAGCATGCAAAAAATTCATATATCTTGAAGAAGCCGGCATTCTGTCGTTCAGCAAGCCGGAAATTAAAGACCTGCTTATATCGATAAACAGAAATCTGGGCATAATCAACGATGCGGCTGAGAATATAAGATTGCTCATGAAGATGGGAAAGCAGGGAGGAAAAAGCTTTCCGGCCATTCAGATTGATTTCACAAAAAAGATTATGATGGATAAAGCACGGAACGCCGTGAAAGAAAGCAAACCGGATATCCTGGAACTCAGACTAAGAATCTGAATATCCCCGACATTATTTCGTGGATTCGTGATTTCCGGATGTAATCCGTTTGGATTTTTGTTCGCTCTCCTGTTTGTCGGGGTTTGGGGGCAGGGTCTTTATTGAAAGTATATGGATGGTGACGGCTGTTCCGACCAAGGGCAGCAGAATCCACGTCCAGATACTATCGACCAGAATCATGGATACAGTCAGAAAAATCCATAGGAATGCAATCCCGGTAATCTTTGCTCTGCGTTTGATTGCCTTGTATTTCAAATAGTTGCTGATATATGGACCCAGGAATCTGTTACCGGTAAGCCAGGCATAAAGTTTGTCGGAGCTTTTCAGGTAGCAGAAAGCCGATAACAGAAGAAAGGGCGTTGTCGGAAGAACGGGCAGGAATATGCCTGCTGTTCCAAGCAGCAGGGACAGTGAGCCTGCGAATATCAAAAGATATTTAATCAGTGCTTTTTTATTCATTAATTTAAAGAGGGAGGACGGCAGCGCCGCCCCCCCAAAAAGCTTCCATTTTCCGTCATTTTGTTTCTTCAACCGGAATTCCAAGTGCGTCTGCCACGCCTTTGCCATATTCCTCGTTAGCCTTCAGGCAGTTGTCGATATGCCTGACTTTTATAAGCTTCGGTGCATCACCCATGGCCCGGGCTGTGTTTTCGTACAGAACCTGCCTTTGTGCCGGGCTCATCAGTTCGAACAGTTTTCCTGGCTGGGTGTAATAATCGCTGTCATCCTCCCTGAAATTCCAGTTCGATGCATCGCCTTTTAGAGCAAGAGGGGGCTCCTTGAACTCGGGCTGTTCCTGCCACTCGCCGTAGCTGTTAGGTTCATAGGCAAGTGTGCTTCCAACGTTGCCATCGACACGCATCTGTCCATCCCTGTGGTAACTGTGAAAAGGACAGCGCGGTGCATTTACGGGTATCAGATGATGGTTGACCCCAAGCCGGTACCGCTGAGCATCGCCATATGAGAACAGACGTCCCTGCAGCATCTTATCGGGTGAAAAACCGATTCCCGGAACTATGTTGGCGGGGTTGAATGCAGCCTGCTCGACATCGGCGAAGTAATTGGCGGGATTCCTGTTGAGCTCAAGCACACCGACTTCAATCAATGGAAATTCGCCCTTATACCATACTTTTGTTAGGTCGAACGGGTTGTAAGGCATTTTCTCCGCCTGTTCCTCGGTCATGACCTGTATCGACATCGTCCATCGCGGGAAATCACCGCTGTCGATTGATTCCAAAAGATCCCGCTGATTGCTTTCCCTGTCCTTCGCCACCATGGCTTCGGCCTCCGCGTCGGTCAGATTTTTAATGCCTTGCTGGGTCTTGAGATGGAACTTCACCCAAACCCTTTTATTGTCGGCATTTATCATGCTGAACGTATGGCTTCCATACCCGTTCATATGGCGGTAGGACAAGGGGATGCCTCGGTCGCTCATGGTTATGGTCACCTGATGGAGTGCTTCCGGCAGATTGGTCCAGAAGTCCCAGTTGTTCCGGGCACTCCTCATGTTTGTGCGGGGATCCCTTTTAACTGCATGATTGAGATCGGGGAACTTAAGCGGATCACGCAGAAAGAATACCGGTGTATTGTTTCCGACCAGATCCCAGTTGCCTTCCTCAGTGTAGAATTTCATCGCGAAACCCCGTATGTCGCGTTCCGCATCCGCAGCGCCCCTTTCACCGGCAACGGTGGAAAACCTTACGAAACAGTCGGTCTTCTTGTCGATTTCCGAGAATATGCGGGCTTTTGTAAATCTGGTGATGTCATTTGTCACAGTGAATGTTCCGAAGGCGCCGGAGCCCTTGGCGTGCATTCTTCTTTCAGGGATGACCTCCCTGTCGAAGTGCGCCAGTTTTTCCAGATACCAGACATCCTGCAGCAATACCGGACCGCGCGGACCGGCGGTCGCAGTGTTCTGATTGTCAGCGACAGGAGCACCGGCAACAGAAGTCAGTTTCTTTTTTTCATCTTTCATAAATAACCTCCCTTTTTATTATTTATACTAAAGGCATTTTGGACAAACACCTTTGAAATATACATCCCTTTCCATAACCCTGAACCTGCCCGGCTCCATCGAGCCCAGCATATCCATGTCTATGTCAAAATTATATATGGTTCCGCATGAAAGGCATTTGAAATGCCCGTGCGGCTCAGTCACGATATCATAGCGGGCTTCGTTCTCGCCTATGGAAATTTCATGCACAAGTCCTTTTTCTGAAAATATGGCGAGCGTATTGTATACCGTCATCCTTGACATGGCTGGAAGCTCAACCAATAGGGCATTGTAAATATGGTCGATCGTCGGATGGGTTTCATCAGAGAGCAGATATTCAAGAATCTTTATCCGGTGCATGGAGGGCCTGATGCTTTTTTCTATCAACATTTTTTTTAGACTGTCATAATGGTCCTTCATCTGATTCTCCTACAATTATATTAATTATAAATTTATAATGATTATAAATACATTATAGGGTATTTTAATGCCGAGGTCAATACCGCGGCATTAAATAAAAAATAAAAAATAAACAAAACCGGAATCATCCAGGGGGTGGGGAATTGTCCCTGGGATGATTCCCCCACCCTGAAGCTGCTGCTGTATTATCTGCCCAGTTCGGAAGTGCAGTTGGGGCATCTCGTTGCTTCGATGCTGATGTCGGTGAAGCAGTATGGACACTTTTTGGTTGTTGGAGCAGGCGCAGGAGCGGGAGCTTCCTTTTTCTTTGCTTTGTTCATGAGTTTTAGCATCATGAATATTGAAAACGCAATTATAATGAAATTTATTATTGTGTTGATGAATATTCCGTAATTGAGGGTTGCGACCCCGGCTTCCTTAGCCGCGGCCACGGTTTCAAACGAGCCATCGCCAAGTACAATGAAGAGGTTTGAGAAATCCGTACCTCCCAGCAACACTCCGATCAGGGGCATGATGATGTCATTGACCAGGGAGCTGACAATCAATCCGAAGGCTCCGCCGATTATTACGGCGACGGCCAGGTCGACGACGTTTCCCTTTAATGCAAACTTTTTAAATTCCTTCAACATAAGCAAACCCTCCATTATTATCATTTGATAATATGATTATAATCTTCATTTGGAATGGTTGTCAAAACAAAAACCATCCGGATAATGATTGGGGATATTATGCAAATATAAGCAAGGCACAGGAGCAGGAATCCAAATACAGGAAGATTCCATGACCATGGTTCCCGAACCGGGTAGTGAAGTATCCCTGGGATAATTCCCTACCTGGTAGTGAAGTATCCCTGGGATAATTCCCTCTGGGATAATTCCCTACCTGGGATAATTCCCTATAGGAAAGAATGGAAAGCAAGGACGAAGACAGGTACTGCCTCGACTGGTTCATGTGCTTCAAGAGAGAGAAATAATATAAAAAATGCCACTTGGCCGGCTTTTTCAAAGCCGGTTTTTTTATGGTCTGCGAATGCAAAATTTCCAGGCCTGTTTTTTTGCGTTGACTTAAATATAAGAATATAATGTTTCTGAAAGCAACAGCCCGTCGATGAACCGAACAACCTGTTCATCCGCGATGCCCGTCAAAGCGGGAAGGATGATGCAATACCTGGATAGGCGGCAAATTTATAAAACCGGAGGGAAAATGAAGATATCAACATCATCAGAGAAAATTAGCAGGGCGGTGGATATCGCACTTAAGGATATAGGCATTAATATCAAGCCTTTTCGCTCGGGACTGCTTTTGGAAGAAAAACCCGTACTGCTGGCCGGGGCGGACTACGACAGGCCATGGACCCGGGATGCCTCCATCAATACATATAATTTCATGGCATTTTATAACAGGGAAGTTGCCCTCAACACGCTGGTATCGGTTCTCAGAAGGGAAGCGGATGGCATTTATGTCGGGGGACAATACTGGGACAGCATAATCTGGGCGCTCGGTGCGGAAAGTTACATCGATATAACAGGAGATGAGGAATTTGCGGATATCGCTGTAGAAGCGGTAAAGAATTCGCTCGCATATTTTGAAGCTAATGAGTACAGCAGGGACATGGGCTTGTTCAGAGGCCCGGCTGTATACGGCGACGGCGTTTCGGCATATCCCGACGATTATGGAATATCGGGACGGAGCGGAAGCATACTGGACTGGCCAAAGGCGAATCCTGAAAGGGCAGCCAGGACAGGTTATGGGATTCCCATGCACACTCTTTCCACAAATTGCGCCTATTACAATGCGTATATGATGGTTTCCCGTTTATCGGGGGATACGGTTTACATGAACAAGGCCGGCAGGCTGAAAAATTCGATTCTTGAAAATTTCTTTGACAAGGGAAAATTGAAATATGTAACGGGACCATTCGGAGACCATTATGAGCAGGAAGGCCTTGGGATATCGCTCGGGCTGCTGTTCGGGGTTCTGCCCGGCTGCGTCCTCGATACTGTCGTCTCGACTAAAAACGGAATTCCATGCGTGCATCCTCCATATGTCAGGTACGTATCCGGAAGCGACATGGGCAGGCACAGCGGGACTGTCTGGCCATTCATAAATTGCTTCTATGCAGTCGAGGCTCTGAAAAGGCACAGGAATCACACTTTCGATTCCGAGTTCTTCAAGCTGGCTGACAATGCCGTAAGGGACGGCCAGTTTTATGAAATCTATCATCCAAAAACCGGGATGCCTTATGGAGGGCTTCAGGAAAGCCACAGGTCGGAGGGATTCGCCATGCTTAAGTCCTGCGAGCATCAGGCTTGGAACGCGACGGGCTTCATGTCGATGATTCTGCATGGGATTGCAGGAATCAGGATTTCCGGCCTTGGGATGTCGCTTGATCCATATTTGCCCCCGGGAGTCGGTAATATAAGCATCAATGGGCTAAAGTACAGGAACACCGAACTGTCCATAAAGATAGAGGGATCCGGAAGAATTCCGGAGGCCGTCAGCGTAAATGGGAAAAAGCAGCATACGGCATGCATAGACCCTGAGGCAAGCGGAGATATAACCATTGAAATCATAATGAAGGGAAATTAAGTCTGCGGCTGTGCGTGCATCATCAAATAAAGCGGAGGCCCGGTTATGAATGTGAATAAATCAGGCCGGAGGAATAACAATGATAAGGAACCAATGGTATGCCGTGCTTCCATCGAAAGCGGTAAAAAAAGGCGGGATACTGGCTGCAAGGAGAATTGGAATCGACCTGGCTTTCTTTCGAACTGAGGACGGAATGCCGGGCTGTGTTGCCGACCAATGCACGCACAGAGGAGCGGCGCTCAGCAAAGGAAAGATAAATGGAGGATGCATTCAATGCCCCTTCCACGGTCTTCTGTTTGAAACCGACGGCCGTTGCAGGTTCATACCCGCGAACGGAATATCGTCAAAAGAGGATATAAGCAGATACAATGTCAGGCATTATCCTGTGCGTGAGGCCAACGACATATTATACATATGGTATGGAGACAATGCCATGGTGGATGACGAACTGCCATTCTTTGGCGGTTATGTCGATGATACATATGCATACAGCGAGATCGAGGATCACTGGAACTCACATTATTCGCGCTCGATCGAGAACCAGCTGGATGTGGTCCACCTTCCGTTTGTTCATTACAACACAATCGGGAAAGGAAACAAAACGCTGGTAAACGGTCCGAAGGTAATCGTCGAAGGAAAATCCATCACAACGAGTGCCAACAATGCCGTCGACTCGGGGCAAATTCCGAAATCTGCCGAGGAATGCCACATAAATCCAACTTTCGTGCAGTTCAAGTTTCCAAATGTATGGATGAACAACATAAGCGATAAGTTAAAGGTAATGATATATTTTGCACCGGTCGACGACGAAAACACGATACTTTACATAAGATTTTACTGCAAATTGTCCAAAATCCGCATTTTGAACAGGATCGTGGCGTATTTCGGCAAATTCGGCAACAGGACGATCGAACGTCAGGATAAAAAAGTAGTCGAGACACAAAAACCCAAGGCCTCGGCGCTTAAGTCGGACGAAAAGCTCATACCCGGCGACAGGCCCATCGTCGAATACAGAAGGATAAGGGAAGCGCTTAAAAAGGAAGCGGGGCAAACGTGAAGAGAATCGGTTATGCTTGTCTTGCCCTGAATGTGCCGGGCACGGGCTTCAGGAGCTGCATACAGAAAAATGCCACGGATGAAAGGCTGTTGGAAATAACGGCGCACAATCTTGGATCGCTTGAAAGGTTGATCGACTACAATATCGAAAACAACATAAGGCTGTTCAGAATTAGCTCAGACATCGTGCCATTCGGGTCAAGCCCGGTGAACAGGCTGGAATGGTGGGACATATTCGGGGATAAGCTTTCATCGATAGGGGACCGGATAAGGAAGACGGGAATGCGCGTGTCCATGCACCCCGGGCAGTATACTGTGCTTAACTCACCATCGCCTGATGTCGTCGAACGTGCGGTGAAGGACCTTGAATACCATGACAGGTTCCTGACAGCCCTGGGAGTAGGAAAATCAAACAAGGTAATACTCCATTTAGGTGGCATATACGGCGATAAAAAGGAAGCGGTCAACAGGTTTTCCGAGAATTATAAAAAGCTGGGCGACAATATCCGGCAAAGGCTCGTACTGGAAAACGACGACAGGTCATATACGATCTGCGACATACTCGCCGCGGCCGAGCCGCTGGGAATACCTGTAATCTATGATAATCTTCACAACAGGATCAAGGGTTGCGGCGATGAAAGCGACGCTTTTTGGATCAGGAAGGCTTCGAAAACCTGGGGAAGCGACGATGGAGGACAGAAGGTCCACTACTCGCAGCAGGATCCGAAAAAGCAGCCCGGTGCGCACACCGTCACAATATCGATAGTGGAGTTTTTGGATTTTTACAATGGGCTTGGGGAAGCTGTTCCCGACATCATGCTTGAAGTCAAGGACAAGAATATTTCTGCGTTGAAGTGCATCAACGCTACATATGAAGGCAACAATCCCCATCTGCTTCAAAAAGACTGGGCGCGTTACAAATATCTGATAATGGAAAGATCACCCAACGACTATAACAGAATACGGGAACTTTTCAATGAAAGCGGGTATCCTGTAGTCGAATTTTATCAAACCGTAGAGAAAGCGCTTGAGATGGAATCAAAACCCGGCAATGCGGTGAACGCAGCGCAGCATGTGTGGGGTTATTTCAAGAAACAAGCCGACCCGCGCGAAGCCGCAAGGTTCTTCAGGCTTATGGATGGCCTGGCGTCAGGCACTGTTCCCCTAAAGACAATCAAAAACCACCTGCAGGCCATGGCTGTAAAATACAATTCTGAATATCTGCTGGATTCATACTATTTCGACCAATAGATAAACCGGAATCAAATTGGGGTTTACTGAATAACTTGCAAATGCCTTGTTTACAGTCTTTTTCACATTTTCAAGATGCTCCTTCGCGAGTTATTGCATGTTAAGAGTGTCCGGTGTCAATGGCAGTCTCCGCCGCCCTCATGTTCATGACAAATCGAGCCCGTTGATTCAAGCTCTCCCGCGAGATACGCCTCTGCGGCTTTTTTAACATCGCCCTCAGCCCCGATTACGACTTCAATATCATGCGAGTTGAAAATTTCGACGGCTGCCATTCCCATGCCGCCCGCGATGATTACATTTGCCCCCAGATCGTTTAAAAAGTTAGGAAGAAAGCCCGGCTTATGCCCGGGATTTGCAACCGCCTCGCCCTCCGTGAGTTTCCCGTCGCAAGTTTCAAAAACATAAAAACACTCGCAATGGCCGAAATGGGCCGCCACATTCTCATTAAGACTTGCTACTGCAATCTTCATTTTACATCCTCCATATTTATCAATAATTCTGTCAGTACATTGAGATAATCCGATTCGTACTGCTCTATCAGTCCGTCATCGCAGGCCTTTGAAATACCGGGATCCACAGGAATCCTGGCGAGCACCTTAAGATCATGCTTGTCGGCCGCTTCCTGCGTGTTGCTGTCGCCGAACAACCTTATTTCCTCCCCGCATCCGGGGCATTTGACATAGGACATGTTTTCCACGATTCCGATTATGGGTATGTTCATGAGTTCAGCCATCCTGACGGATTTGGATACTATCATCGACACCAGTTCCTGGGGCGATGTTACTATTATAATGCCGTCGACTGCAATTGACTGGAACACGGTAAGCGACACATCACCTGTCCCGGGGGGCATGTCTATGAACATGAAATCGATATCGTTCCAGACAACATCCTTCCAGAATTGCTTGACCGTGCCCGCAATCAGGGGTCCCCTCCATACAACGGGATCAGTTTCGTTTTCCAAAAGCAGATTGATTGACATTATGTCGATGCCGATCTTGCTTTTTACGGGCAGCATGCCGAATTCGTTTCCGAAGGCCTTTTGGCTGATTCCAAAAGCCCTGGGAATTGAGGGCCCCGTTATGTCGGCGTCAAGTATAGCCGTGCCGTATCCTTCTTTTTTCATTTTTACGGCAAGCATTGACGTAACAAGGGATTTTCCTACGCCTCCCTTGCCGCTGACAACGGCGATAACCTTGCCGATTCTGCTCAAGTCATGGGGCTTTTCGGAAAAATCCGTCTGGTCTTGTTTCCTGTCATTGCAGTTCTCTCCGCAGGAGCTGCAGTTCGAGTCGCAGTTTTCACTCATTATGTCTTCTCCTTCTAAATTGGTTGAAATATTTCCATTGTTTTTTCAAACACGGTCCTTATTGCATCTCCCGCCGGGCAATCAAGTTCGACGATGCTCATCCCATTGTTGACCGCATGAATTACTTTCTCGTCATACGGAATGCGTCCGGATACCGGAATGCCGGCATCCTTGCAAAGCGATTCGATCTTTTCGGTATTCCGTATATTTATATCATATTTATTGATGCAAACAACTGTTTCAATCATAAAAATTTTAGCGGTTTCAATTACACGCTGCATATCGGAGATTCCCGACAACGATGGTTCCGCCACTATAAGGACCATATCGACGCCGGTAAGAGATGCAATTACGGGGCAGCCTATCCCCGGAGACCCGTCGATTATCGCATAAGGGGCGCCGGGAGCGGCTTTTGAAAGCCTGTTTCTGACCTCTGTTACAAGAAGACCCGAATTGCCCGACCCCATGCGCAGCCTGGCGGTTGAAAACACCGCCAGCTCCCCGTACAACATAAGATCACCGGCAATGCAAGCGTCCATGGAGATTGCACCGGCAGGACAAAGCGCGGCGCAAACCCCGCAGCCCTCACAGGAATAGGTGTCCACGGAGTAACCATTTGTCGTTTTTATAGCGTCAAAACGACAGTTATCGAAGCATATTCCGCATGATGTGCACTTTTCCGGATTGATGGATGCCTTGGGGAGACCGTAAAAATCAGACTTGTCCCGCAAATTTCCATTGCTTACCGCAAGATGAAGATTCGGTGCATCAACATCACAGTCCGCATATGCATCAGCTTTCGACAGCTTGATAAAGGCTCCGGCAACCGTAGTTTTTCCGGTCCCGCCCTTACCGCTAAGAATGAGAAGCTGCTTCATGCCGAACCTCCTTTAAAACTCTGTCAAGCAAATCCACGAAGAAATCCCTGTATGCCGCATTTTCCCTTACAGCTATCAATCCATTCGAGTTCAGGATGCCCAGCAGAGGATCATATGGAATCCTGACCAGCACGGGAATATTATTATTTTTACAGTATTCCTCGACAGGCATATAGTGAACGGAGTATTTATTCATGATCACAGAATGTGGCTTTTGGAAAAGCGCAGCCAGTTCATGCACCATCATGAAGTTATGGGTTCCGAACAGTGTGGGCTCGACCACCATAAGACAGTAGTCGGCTTCCCTGATACTTTCCATTACGGCGCAGGAACTTCCCGGGGGGCAGTCGATGAATTCAATGAAATCCTTAGGATGATCAAGCGAAAGAAGCCCTTTGATTATAGGTATGCCCGAGGACTCGCCCGTATTCATTATCCCGGTGGCAATTATCGTTTCTTCCGATGTTCCGATCTTAAGAACCCCGATGTTCCGGTCTTCTTCATGAAGTGCTTTTTCCGGGCATATGCTGACACAGCCGCCGCAGGAATGACAGATGTCGTCAAAAATCAGCAGACCGTCCTTAACATAGGCGAGCGCGTTGAAATTGCAAAAATCCACGCATTTCCTGCAGCCGTTGCATAAATTTTTATCCACGCGCGGAACCGGAACGTTTATTTCCTTTTCCTCGGTTATAGCGGGTTTGAAAAAAAGATGCCCGTTGGGTTCCTCGACATCGCAGTCGGTATAGACGGCTTTCCCTGCGGCTGCGGCCAGATTGACCGAGACAAGGGTTTTGCCCGTTCCGCCCTTCCCGCTCAAAACGGCAATTTTCAAATTATTTTACCCCGTGGCCGTGATAGCCCGCATGGATGTCGGAAAGCTCTTTCAACAGGCCCTTGGCATGGGCTTTCAGGTTGTCGCCAACCGAACATCCTTCGGAAAGGTATATCTTTACGCCTGCGGCCAAAAGCACATCTGCGGCGTTCTGCCCGCATTGCGGCGTTATGACTGCGTCGGTTTGCTGATCAAGCACAAGCTGGGCCGCCTTTATGCCGGCACCGCCCTGGCTGGATGCGGCGCTGTTGTCTACGAAAAGATTTTTCCGTGTTTCTGTATCGTATACCAAAAAAGCCGGTGCCCGCCCAAATGATTTGTGTATGCATGCGCCTGCCGATCCGGCATCCACTGGAAATGTAATTCTCATATTTCATTCTCCTTATTATCTATATATCCTCGGGATCATCCTGCAGGCCGAACCTATGGCGTCTGCAGCATCCCCGGCCATACATTTGCTCGCTTTCCGAATACAATGTATAGTCCCCGCCCTCGATGCTTATGATTTTTCCTTCAACAATGGATTCGGAAATCTTCCTGCGCGCATCGTTATAAATCCGCTGCACTGTCGTGCGGGCGACATTCATGTTTGTTGAACACTCTTCCTGTGTCATACCCTCATAATCTATAAGACGGATTGTCTCATACTCATCAATCGTCATGACTACGGAACCTTCAGCCCGGTTGTCCGAATCCATTGGACCGAACGTGGTGCTTTCGGGCAGACAACAGACTTTTCTCCATTTTCTAGGTCTCGGCATTCTTCCTCCTCTTGAAAGCAGGGAGCAGGGAGACCCTGTTACTTGCTTTCTTCAGTCAGGTTCTCAAGCTGACTGTTTAAATAATCCATCCGCTCCTTGAGAATCTCCATTTCAGCATTCAGAAATTCCTTTTGAATTCCATTGGCTGCCGGAGCGGGATATACATATCCGCCATAAGTAAAGCCGCGGCCATAGCCCATTCCGAACCCGCGGCCAAAACCGCGTCCATAGCCGAATCCCGTTCCACTGTAGGGCGCCCTGGCACCAGTGCAGCAACCCATACCGCGGCCTGTCATCGGCCCCTGGCCCAACGGGCCTGTTCCATTTCTTCCCGGCATCGATTTGTACCTCCTCTAGTTTTGGGCATATGCCCTTTATAGTTACATTATACAGGGTTATGGACATATGTCAACAACTAAAGGGAAGCATCCAATGCAATTATTCCAAATGCCATTGTGTATCCGGCATACTATTACAATACTATTATACACGACATATTGAAAAATATGATTTGCGGAAGTATTATGTCTATGGGGATTTGAATGCAAACATCCGGGGCGGCGCCCCGAGACTATATGAGGACAAGTGGCTTGGATTTTATAAACCCGAATCATTTTGAGAGGGCACATGATTAATATTCGTACAGGCGGAATAGAGGACCTTGAGTTTTTGATTGAGCTTGAGGAAAAGAGCTTCCCCGGATCAAGGCGGGCGGACAGAAGGTCGATTGCTAACAGCATCGCAAGCATAAGCCAGCATGTGCTGATTGCGGAGGCGGACGGAATCGGGATGGCCGCAGCAGTCCTGCAGCTTTTCAAAAATTCACTGAGGATATATTCGATTGCAGTCATGCCTGAGTTTCGGAAAAAGTCAATCGGCGGCAGGATGATGAATTACATAATCGATTTTGCCAGAAGCAAGGGCTATGCATCCATTTCACTAGAAGCGGATTCATCAAAAGAGGGTTTGATCAAGTGGTATGGTTCGTATGGTTTCAGGGAAACCATGAGGCTGGAGGATTACTATACGGTGGGCGAGCATGCCGTGCGGATGGTGCTTCAACTTGATGAATCAGCTGAAAAAGCTTCCAAGAGAATAAAAAGGAATATCGTAGTGTCGAATATAGCGCTGCCATGGCTTGAGGGAATAGAAAAAATCGAGATTATATCTGCCAGGCGGTATATCAACGACGAGAAGTATCAGAGTGGAACCGGTGTAAGGATCTTCAACCTTTGTACTTCATATGAATACCAGTCGATGGGTTATTATGTATCGCTTCTTGCAGCTGCCCGGGACCAGAGGGTCATACCCAATGTAACGACGATAAAGGATTTTTCAGACGCAAGGATAATAAAGAGCATAGGCGAAGAAATATTTGTACTAATACAGGAACAGCTCTCGGATGTCAGGGAAAACGAGTTCACACTCAATGTATATTTCGGACAGACCATCGACACCGCTTTTTCCAAACTGGGTAAATCGTTGTACAGGTTATTCGAAGCGCCGTTCCTTGAATTCAGGTTTGAGAGAACGAGCGAGTGGATACTCAGGAACGTAGGTGCAATACCGCTTGAAGAGGTTTCCGACATAGAGAACATAGAGAACCTGGCGTATTCATATTTCAATCAGAAGAGATTCAACATAACCCGTTTCAAGGACTATAAATACGACCTCGCCATACTGGTGGACCCCGATGAAGAGAATCCTCCATCCTGCAAGACGGCTCTTATGAAGTTCAAGGCTGCGGCTGAAAAGATAGGATTCTTTGTGGACTATATAGGAAAGGACGACTACACAAGGCTTGGCGAATACGATGCGCTTTTCATAAGGAGCACAACTGATGTAAACAATTATACATACCAGTTTTCAAGATTCGCCTATGCGGAAGGCTTGATAGTCATCGATGACCCGTGGTCGATTCTCAAATGCTCAAATAAACTCTATCTGGCGGAGAGAATGCGCAAGGGTTCGGTTTTGACGCCAAAATCCCGTACGATAGGAAAGTTCACCAGAAGCTCCACGGATGTAAGCGACTTGAATTATCCTGTAATTTTAAAAAAGCCCGACAGTGCGTTTTCAATCGGAGTGCACAAAGCGGAGGATGAAGTGAAGCTTAACAAACTTCTGGATGTTTTGTTTGAATCATCCGACCTTGTAATCGCCCAGGAATATATTCAATCCGATTTCGACTGGAGGATAGGCATTCTGGACAATATGCCGCTTTATGCATGCAAATACTTCATGGCTGCAAACCACTGGCAAATTTATAATTGGGACAAAAAGAGTGGAATTGAGTTTTCCGGGGGTTTTGAAACTCTGCCGCTGGAGGAAGTCCCGGAGAACGTCATAAAGACAGCTCTGAAGGCCGCCTCTTTCATCGGCGATGGTTTGTACGGAGTTGACCTGAAGGAGGTCGGCAGCAAGGTTTACCTGATAGAAGTCAACGACAATCCCAGTATTGAAGCAGGCGTCGAGGATGAAGTCCTCGGAGGCAAGCTATATATGAAGATCATGCAGTCGATATACAACAGGATTGAGAATTCCAGGAATACCAAGAGGCTGGTGTCAAACTAGCTTCAGTCCAGGTCCATTTCCTCGAGTGTTGATGAAACCACCGCATCCTCGGAGTGAAATTCGCGTTTAACGAGTCCGACTCCCATTTTAAAATATTCGTAGGAATAGGAGTACTCATCGGTTATCTTTATCTGCATACAGTCCTTCATATCGCCAAGCGGAGTGGAAACTGTTGCGTCCATGCTGATGATTTCACGCGTTCCGTTCTCTGTCTCCCATATGGTACCGACTTCCAATGGAGATTTGACTATGACAATATTCGCATTGGGAGGAGCGCCGATCAAGTTTCCGGCATCATAATCCTCGCCTTTTGAGTAAACAACAGTGATTTGACTCTCAGTAATATGATATACGGTGGATGACACCGTCCCGCCATTGTTTTCGGTAGTCTGCGCATAATCGCCGCCTGCATACAGTACTTCCCGGGTGAAGGAGGCGTACTCGTTTCCATCGCCCAGGTATTTCCACAGGTTGCCCGGCTCAAGCGGGAAGTAATCCGCCGGGACAACCGTGGGCGGAGGCGAAGCGGTTTCGGATTCGGATGGAGTTGCCGAAGGTTCAACTTCAACATTGCCGGTGCAAGCGGAGAGAATCATTGATAATATAACGAATAAAATGGCCATGTTTCTTTTTTTCATAACAGTCGACCTCCAAAATCATCATCTCAATTGTAAAACAGGTTGCAGGTAAATAGTAGCACGACCTGCATATGCGGTCAATATACCGGCTTGAAGGCCTAATTATCAAACAGTTGCCCAAGGCAACTGTTTGATAAATATGCAGCAACAGGCAAAAATGTCAAACAATAGCCCAAGGCAACTGTTTGAAAAATATGCAGCAACAGGCAAAAATGTCAAACAATTGCCCAAGGCAACTGTTTGAAAAATATACAGCAACAGGCAAAAATGTCAAACAATTGCCCAAGGCAACTGTTTGAAAGCGAGGGAAAAGCTGATAGAATTAGTGGATGAAGAAGAAGGTTGAGTTCAGGGAAATTGAATACGGTTCAGAGGAATACAGGCAGGAACTGGAGATGCGCGACCGCATGTTGCGAAAACCACTTGGCTTGAATTTGTTTGAAGAGGATTTAAGCGGCGAAAGATATGATTTTCATTTGGGCGCATTCGCGGAAAAAGGTTTGGCCGGGGTTCTGGTTCTTTCAATCAAGGATTCGAAAACACTGAAAATGCGCCAGGTCGCAGTGGACGCGGAATTGCAAGGAATGGGCATAGGAAAAGGTCTTGTGAAATATGCCGAGTCCTTTGCCTCGTCGCGGGAGTACACCGGGATAGTAATGCATGCCAGGGAAACCGCGGTGGATTTCTATCTTGGGCTTGGTTATGCGGTTTGCGGCGAAAGATTTCTCGAAGTAACAATACCGCATTTCAAGATGGAAAAGCATATTTCCGATTGAAAATGGCGGCATGCGTACGGATTCAGGACGCCGGGTCAAACGACGGGCCATATGATACTGCTGTATCAAGGGGTTTTTATGAGAATAGTGCCTTTCAATGAGATAACGGAAGAAATGTATGTCGATTATATTTCCGAGTGGGAGAAAACGGATGAAAAAATCATACCGTCGTCATCCGCCAGAAAAGGCGACTCCTTCGCAAAACTCCTTGAAAACTGGGAAAACGACCGCACCGAAAAGGCATATGCAATGGATCTCGTGCCTTCAACCCTTTATTTCATGATTGACGAAACTAAAAGGATAATCGGATCCATTCATTTCCGCCATGAACTGAACAGTCATCTGTTCAAGGGCGGAGGCCACATCGGTTACGGAGTAAGGCCGTCTGAAAGAAGGAAGGGAATGGCGTCCCTTATGCTCGGGATGTTTCTGGACATGCTTCGCAAGGAGGGCAAATACAAAAGGGTTCTGATAACCTGTGATGAATCCAATAAGGCATCAGTGGGGACAATTGAGAAGAACGGCGGGAAAATGGAAAATGTGGTCAGGATAAACGGCGTCCCCAGAAGACGCTACTGGATAGAATTATAAGCTATAATCAATAAAATGGAGGCAAGCGGATGCGCAATGGCAAATTGTTTGTGCTGGGCGACAGCATTTCCATACATTACGGTCCTTATCTCAGGGACATGATTGGAAACAGGCTGGAGTACGATAGGAAAAGAGGAATCGGGGAAGCGCTGAAGGACCTTGACAAGCCGACTGGTGCAAATGGCGGAGACAGCATACAGGTTCTGGAATATTTGCTGGAGGAGAAAGAGCGGGGAACGAAATACGACATCCTTCTTCTGAATTGCGGACTGCATGACCTGCGGATAGACAATGCAACCGGAAAACACCAGATTGATATCCGGCGGTATTCGGAAAATATTTCAAAAATAACAGGGATTGCAAAAAAAATGGCGAAAAGAACAATGTGGGTTGAATCAACACCCATAAGGGATGAGATTCACAACCGGATATCGAGGGATATGACCAGACATTATAATGATGTCGTCGAATATAACCGGGTTGCCGACAGGATCATGGAATCTGAGGGAATTCAGGTCTTACGGCTTTTTGAATTTACCGACAGTCTCGGTGCTGATGCGTTCTGCGATCATGCTCATTTTACCGAAGAAGTCAGAAGACTGCAGGCTGCATTCATCGCAGATGCAATTCTGACTTGATGTCAACAATAAAGACGGTCGATGAAAATTACGGAATACGAAATAAAAAAATCCAAAGGGAGAATAAGCATTTTGGCGAAGAAAGAATTGCCCTCGGGAACGGACCTGATTGAAGCGGGCTATCCATACGGGAAGGCGGCGGAAGGAATCCCGCTGGGAAACCCGGATGCTGAATGGGCCAGGAGCAATCCTGACATAGTTCTTTATATGCCGGGAGGACAGGGTGCTTATGTAAATGACAATGAGCATTTCATTGTTTTCCCGGAACCTTTTGGCGAAGGTCTTCTGGCTGTATGGACGCAGAGCTCATGCGAGGCCCATGGCGACAACCATCTTGTACTGGCAAGGAGCGGGGACGGAGTAAGCTGGGGCGCACCCGAATATATAACGGGCGCTGCACCAGACGGTTCGGGAAAACAGGCATCCTGGGGTTTTCCGGTTGTGTCGCGCAAAGGCCGCATTTATCTTTTCTATACAAAGGAACTGGATTTATTTGACAACAACCGGCAGGGCAGCGGAGCCATGGGCTGTATATATTCCGATGATTCCGGTTGCAACTGGGTCGATGGCGCCGAAATACAAATGCCGGTAAGCAGATACGACAATCCCGACCCGGGAGTTCCAAAGAACTGGATAGTGTGGCAGCCGCCGGTCAGGGATTCGCAGGGCAGGTTCATAGCGGGATATACGCTGGTAACGAGCAAAGCCCTGAAACCGCAGCCCGACATGTGGGTAAATGCGGATTCGCATTCGTATTTCATGAGATTTGAAAACATAGACGATAATCCTGCCCCCGGCGACATCAGGATAACATGGCTCCCCAAGGGCGACATGGGTCTCGGGGTTCCAAATTCAAAGCATCCCGACATCTCGACATGCCAGGAGCCATCAGTGGTCCTGCTGCCTGACGGAAGATTGTTCGCCGTTATGAGGACAATGACCGGATATGTGTATTATTCTGTTTCCGATGACGACGGGCTGACATGGAGAACGCCGGATAGGCTTCGATACCGCGACGATGGGGAGGGAATCATGCATCCGCTTTCGCCATGCCCCGTATACCGCATGGACAATGGCCTATACTTCATTTTATTCCACAACAACCCCGGCATCTGCGGCGGTTTTTCGCAATTCAAGGACAGCTGGGAGATGAACGAAGCTAATTTCCTCAGGAATCCTACATATATAAGCATCGGGGAGTATAGGGAGGGGGCTGCGCAGCCCATATGGTTCGGCAGTCCGTACAGGCTGTTTGATACTGACGGAATAGCCGTGGGACCCAAGCAAACATCGGAGATAGCTACATACACAAGTTACCTGGAATGGAAAGGCAAAAGAATTTTGTGGTATCCCGACAGGAAGTTCTATCTTCTTGGCAAATACATGACAGATGGCCTTTTGGAGAAAATCCATGGGAAAAATATTGTTTAGGGATATAATGTAAAGGTGGATTCCTGGTCCGCAGTACAGATTCAAGGAGGCATGATGAAAAAAGATTTTAAAATAGTCGGGTTTGATGCTGACGACACGCTTTGGGTAAATGAGCCGTATTATCAGGAAATCGAAGGCGAATTCATAAGGCTGATGTCGATTTTCGGCAATCCGGACGATATTGCAGATGATCTGCATGAAAGGGAAATCGACAATCTGGGGATATATGGGTACGGTGCCAAGGGTTTCATGCTGTCAATGATAGAGACGGCCGTAAATATAAGCAACGGGAAGGTCGGTGGAACGCATATTGCCGAAATCATAGCTATGGGAAGGGATCTCATAAACATACCCGTGGCATTGATCGAAGGAGTTGAGCCTGTGCTTTGCAGCCTGTATGATGCAGGTATAAAGCTGATAGTCGCAACAAAGGGCGATTTGCTCGACCAGGAAAGGAAGCTTACTAAATCAGGTCTTTCAAAATATTTCGACCACATTGAAATCATGAGCTACAAGACGGAAGCGGAATATCGCAGGATGCTGGGCATCCTCGGGATTGAACCCGGGGATTTCATGATGGTGGGCAATTCGATGAAGTCCGACATACTTCCGGTACTGGATATCGGCGGTTATGCGGTATATGTCCCATATCACACGACCTGGGCTCATGAAATAGTCGAGAACACCGGCAGCCTTGAGAATTTTCATGAAATCAGGGAGATGGCAGAGCTCTGCGATGTGCTTGGATTATAGCATTGGTTATCGCTGCAGGCGAACACCGGTGTGGTCTTGTTCAAGCAGCGGTCCCAAGCAGCGGTCCGGGTCAAGGAGATGCCGGGGCGCAAGTTAATCGACAGGAGGCGGAATGAGAAAAATTGTAGCCATAGGTGGAGGAGAGTTCAAAAATGGCAGCGGGCAGGGGGGAACCCTGGCAATCGATCGCGAGATAGTCGGGCTGTGCGAAAAAGATAGGCCCGGGCTTCTTTTCATTCCGACGGCCAGCCGGGATTCAATTGAATATTGCAACGGGATCGGCGAGTACTTCTCTGTGGAATTCAATTGCAATGTTAATTTTCTGAAACTTTATGAAAGCCCTGGAAGGGATGAAATCAGAAAGGCGGTCATGTCGGCGGATATCATCTACACGGGCGGAGGAAACACTTACAGGATGATGAAGGCCTGGCGGAGGTTCGGTGTTGACTCACTGCTGATTGAAGCCTGGAAAAAAGGCACCGTAATGTCCGGAATGAGCGCCGGGGCGATATGCTGGTTCAGATACGGGGCATCCGATTCCCGGAAATTCATAAACCCAAAAGCCGATATGATCAAAGTCAGGGGGCTTGATTTCATCCATATTGGAGTTTGCCCTCACTATGACATGGAACCTGAAAGAAGAGAATATCTCAGGCGGCTGATTCGAAGATCCCCTGACGTCGTTCTTGCGCTTGACGACTGCTGTGCGATGGAAATAATTGATGATAACTACAGGATAAACAGTTCCGGCGATAATGCGATCGCCTACCTGGTATATTGGAGCAAGGGCAGATATACGGAGGATCTTTTAAAGCAGGAAATAGGGTACAGAAAAA
>JAWOIG010000228.1:0-7424 GCA_046484775.1 Clostridia bacterium
GAATTCACCTTCATAGTTTCTAAATACATATTATCAAAAAAACGCGGAATATAAAAGGAATTTATTGCGGCCGTGCAGCGGGGTCTGCGGATTTGCATGTGGCCCTGAAGGCGGTCGGCGAAAGCCCGAACCTTGACCTGAAGATCTTTGAGAAGCCAAGCTGGTCCTGATAGCCGACGCTGAATGCAATGTCCTTAATCGACAGGTCGGTCTCCTCGAGCAGGTTGCGGGCCCTGTCAAGGCGGAAGTTGATGATGTAGTCCTGCAGGCAGACCCCGGTCCTTCGCCTGAACATATCGGACATGTAGCTGCGGTCGAGGTTGAGGGAGGCTGCTATTTCCGAGACCGAAATCCTGTGGCTGTACTCGGCCGTCACATACTGCATGATCCTGTCGACATAGCCGGCTTTCGGATGGGTATTCGAATCCGCGCCCGCCTGCGACGCCTCGAAGAAAAAGCACATCAAAAGCCCCACTATGCCCGTGTTGTCGGAGCCTGCGCGCGAATAGGCGTCCATTGACCGGAACAGCCTGTTGCCGTAGCCCCGCCTGGAAGCGTCGATAACCGGCTCGTCGAAAGAAAATCCCGCATTGTCGATAAGAGAGTCCGCCATGCCTCCGCAGAAAGAAACCCATGAGTATTCCCACGGCTCGGAGTCGTCGGCCTGATAATAGGTGGGGATGCCGGGGTGGATCAGGAATGCCTGTCCGGCTGACAGCCGAAAGCTCCTGCCGTTGCAGATGAAGACGCCCCTGCCGCCGTGTATGTAATGCATCAGGTAATTCTCGCGGATTGCGTAGCCATAGTAATGTCCGGGGGCGCAGGCCTGGTTTCCGAATGTTATGACGCCAAGGTCTGCATGCCGGTTTTCATAGTTTACAGAATAAAGCATAAATACATAAAACAGACCGCTTTCAACCATATATGGGTCTCAATACACAACATTGTACCATATAAATCCTGCATGGAGCTATACATTTGAAATGAGCGGAAGTGTAGAATGCATTCATAGGGGGTGCCATATGAAGAAAATTGCATTCATCGGAGCCGGCAGCTTCGGCTTCACGAGAAATCTGGTAAAGGATATCCTTTCATTCCCGGCGTTGTCGGAAATCACCATCGCATTGATGGACATCGACGCCGAAAGGCTCGGATACATAAAGAAGGCGGTCGACCGGATCGTAAGGGACGGCGGATACACAAAGGCGACCGTAATCGCCACGCAGGACAGGGTCGAGGCGCTTCGGGGTGCGAACGGAGTCGTGTGTACGATTCTGGCCGGAAACGTCCATGTCTGGAGAAGCGACATAGAGATACCCAAGAAATACGGCGTCGACATAAATGTGGGGGACACCAGGGGACCATCCGGGATATTCAGGTTCCTCAGGACCTATCCCGTCATGCTAGACATTGCCAGGGACATCGAGAAATACTGCCCCGATGCGATATTCCTCAATTATACAAACCCGATGGCGATGCTTTGCAGGGCGATCCAGGGGAAAAGCGCTATCAGCATGACCGGGCTTTGCCACAGTGTCCAGGGAACGGCCGGGATGCTGGCAAAGTGGATAGGCGCGCCCGAGGAAGAGATAGACTATGTCTGCGCGGGCATCAACCACCAGGCCTTTTATCTTGAGTATAAGTGGAACGGCAAGGATGCGTATCCTTTGATAAGGGAGGCCGTTAAGAAGCCCGAGATTTATCAAGAGGAGCTTGTAAGGAACGAAATGTTCATGAATCTCGACTATTACGTAACCGAGTCGAGCGGGCACAATTCCGAGTACAATGCATGGTTTCGGAAGCGCCCCGATCTCATTGAGAAATACTGCACGCACGGGACGGGATGGAACCCGGGCGAATACGGGCACATAATGTACCGCTATCTGGAAAGGGAGGACAGCTGGAAGAAGGACATCGAGGACTGGATGGCTCAGGAAACGATCGACCTCAAGAGAGGGCACGAGTATGCATCATCCATATTCAATGCGGTATTCGGGGACCACGAGATGTTCAAGTTCAACGGAAACGTCCGTAACTTCGGCCTCATAAAGAACCTGCCCGAGGGCTGTTGCGTAGAAGTACCCGTACTGGCATCCAAGGGCGGCCTCGAGTCCATAGCGGTCGGCGAACTGCCTGCGCAGCTGGCATTGATTAACAATATAAGCGCCAGGTGCGAGGAACTGGCAGTCGAAGGCGCTTACGAAGGAAACAAGAGAAAGATATTCCACGCCATATGCTTCGACCCGCTCACATCCGCAGTGCTCAGCCTCGACGAAATAAAGCAGATGACCGACGAAATGTTCGAGGCCAACAAAGACTACCTCACATACATGAAATAACATCGCCATTCTAACGATACAACAAAACCCTCAAACAGTTGCCCAAGGCAACTGTTTGATTTTCATTGCACCAAAAACAGCACATTCAAACAAATGCCCAAGGCAACTGTTTGATATTTTATGCACAAAAAACAGCACTTTCAAACAAATGCCCAAGGCAACTGTTTGAAGATGGGCAAGAAAAATGCCGCTCGAGGCGGCATTTTTCCTTGAAAGGAGGAAATCATGAGTGGAGCATTTTATTTAGTGACGCTTGTTCGTATTCGCGGAGGTCTTCGTAGAATTCATCGAAGCCCTCAGTCATTTTCAGGAAGTTGTTGACAACGTTTTCGTCGAATTGCGTACCTGAGTTGAGTGTCAGCTGCTGGCGGGCGACGTCGAGGCCGAGTTTCTGCCTGTACTGCCTGTCGCTCATCATGGCGTCGAACGCATCTACCACAGATATTATCCTGGTCTCAAGATTGAGCTGGTCGCCCTTGAGGCCGTCGGGATAGCCTGTGCCGTCAAGATACTCGTGGTGGTATTTGACTATTGGCACTATATCCTGGAACATTGAAAGCGCCGACAATATGTGCGCGCCTTTCGTCGGGTGCTGCTTTATAAGCTCATACTCCAACGAGGTCAGCTTGCCGCTCTTTGCCAGGATGTCATCGCTGGTTCCGATTTTACCAACGTCGTGGAAGAGCCCGCCGATCCTAAGTGTCTCGATGACCTTCTTATCTAGCCCCATATGCTCGCCCAGCTTCATCGCGTAATATGAAACCCTGTCGGAATGGCCCCTGGTATATATGTCCTTGGCATCGACCACAAGCCTGAGCGCCTCGATAGTATCCATATATCTGCCGCGCAGCATGTCGTATGTACGCGAAAGCTCGTCGTTCTTTTCATTGACCAGCGAATGCAGGAAGGCATTGTTGATGGAGGACGCCGCCTGCGAGCAATAAATCTTCAAAAGATTAAGGCCGTCGTCGATCTCACCGTCGCCCGTCTCTACATATATGACGCCCATCGAATTGCTGTACTCATTTACAAGCGGCACAATGATGCCTGCGTCCGTCGTAATTTCTGTTTTGTTGACCCTCGCCGAGCCTATCTTCTCTATCATCTCATGCCCAAGGTAATCGACGAAGGACGACACGTCCTTATGGTATTTTCCGATGCCCTTGAAAATGCTTTTGTCAGGGTCGTCGGAAAGGCCCGCGTAATTGTCGACAAGGATGAAGGCGCTGGTGCTGTCAAGCAGAGGAAGCAGCTCGCGCAGGATCTGCTCGAGGATGTCGCCGATAGGCTGCAGCTGGTATATGCTCGGGACGGCCTGCAGAATACTGTTGAGGCCCTCGCTGAATTTCTTTATGGTTCGCATCTGCGAAATAGACTTGATGCCTGATTCGACGAGCAGAATGAACTGGTCGAACCTATCGCTCTTTTCGCAATAGCCCTGGATGTCAAGTTTCTTTATGGTGTCCAACGGTGGTGCCAGATCCTTGTGGCCGGTCAGAAGCAGGATGTAAAGCTCTTTGTTGAACTTCCTTATTTCCTCTACAACCTGGTCGCCGTGTATGGGCGACATAAGAAAGTCCAGCACCATAAGGTCAAAAGGCTCTTCCCTGACCAGCTTTATCGCCTCCAGCGGATTTGTAATGCAGGTGGTGATGTACCCCTGGCGGTGAAGCACCGACGACAGCGAATCGATGATGCCCTGGTCGTCGTCGACCAGTATGATACTGTATTCGCTGTTTTCCGCACCTTCGCGTTTACTTCTTCTCATCTGAAACCTCCTTGTAAATGGGAATCTCTATATAGAAAGTGGTTCCCTTGCCAACTTCCGATTCAAAACTCAACCTGCCATTGAAATGCCCCCGGATAGTTGAATGAGCCATGTACATTCCAAGCCCGGTGCCGTCCCTGCCCTTGGTCGTAACCATTTCCTTGAACAGCTTTTTCTTGATTTTTTCGGGAATGCCCACGCCGCGGTCGGTTATGACAAACAGTATTCTACCATTGCCCGACGATATTTTAAAGTCTATAACGCCTTCTTTGCCATGGTATGACTGGATTGCGTTCGTGATTATGTTGTTGAAGACCTGCACAAGTATGCTCAGGTCGCCCTTCATCTCGTTGTAGATGGATGTTTTCGTATCCTGGCGCAGTTCGCAGTGGAATTTCTTCAGCTCGAATCTCATAAGGATATTGATTCGGCTTAATAGCTCGTAAAGGGTGAACACGGTGGCGTCGTTGGTGGCAAGCTGCACCGCCTGGCCCTTTACAGCCGAAATCATCTCGGACATATATGAGCAATACGGCGCTATCTTGTTGGTCCATTCTATTATTTCCGCGGCGATCTCCCTGTGGTCGTCCGGAGTAACTTCCGGATCGTCGATGGAATCCCTGTACTCCTCGCCAAGGGCTTCGAGAGTCTTCGAAACCCCGGAAATGGTCATTATGGGAGTCTTCAGGTTGTGTGCGATGCCGCCGATAAGGTTTCCCAGGGACGCCAGCCGCTCCTTCTCCATAAGAATTTCCTGACTCCGCCGCAATTCCTCCATCTGGTTCTTCAGTTCGGTTATATCTTTTATGAGGATGATCGTGGCCAGGTATTTTTTATGTGAAAATATCGGTGTCAGCTCAATGTTGAAGTACAATCTGGTTTCATCTATTATGAAATTGGTCTCATATTTGACCGTTGTGTTACTTTCAATGGCCTTGATATTTGCATTTTTCAGATTGTCTGACTTTATCAAAGGAACATCCGTTTCGTCAAAGGCTTCAAGAGCATTTATATTCCTGTCGATTTTGAAGATGCCTTTGAAGGTTTCCGTAAATGTCCTGTTATAATCAATCACCTGCCAATCACTGTCGATGATTATATAGCTGTCGGATATAAGGTCCACTATCCTCTGCAGTGCTATGGGCACTATATTCAGGAACTTGAATTTAAATATTGCAAGAGCAAAGCAGATTATTGCAAAGGAGAATGTTATGGGCGTGAAGTACACAGGCAGCCGTATCATATTGAAAGTAACCATTATGTTTGTAATGAATGGTATCGCTATGCCGGCCATGATAAGTACTGACTGTTTTGAAAAGAAACCCGAGTTCTTAATTGAAAAGTGAAGCAGGAATGACAGCCCGGCAATTATGTATATATAGGATATAATCGTATGAGGTAATAAGTATGGACCGTACTGTGCAACGTCATTGAATATGGAATACTCGGTGAAAAACAGGTTGTGATTATTATTGGTTGCGATAATGATGTAGTCAACTACAGGGAATATAAGCAAAAGAATGTCTCTGAAAGAGAACTTCAGCCTGGTCCTGACGAAAACAAGCCCGGTATAAAGGAGGCTCACCGGAAGGAAACACAGTCCGAAATAGTAAATGTTTACAAATACCATGTTTGTATAGCCATCGCGTAACGTTGTGTAAACTTCAAGTATATGACCAAGACTCCAGATGAATACGAGAAATATGTTCAATAAAAAGACATAATGGAGCTGTTTCTTTTTCTTCATGAAGAGCATGAATACAAGCAGAGAAATAATCATCAGAGTGGAAATATGGAGAAGAACGAACGAAACATCAATTTTAAGCATTTTTCATACTCCCTACCTCATGTCCGAGCTCTTGCAGACCGTAAATACTGCATGCTCCTTCATAAATGAGTTTATTCTGATCTCCGGAATGACGAAATCGTCAATATGCAGGTTGGCTCCCCTGTAGCCCATCCTTGTGAGTTTGCAGAAATTACTAACGCAATCCCTTGTATCAATATCACCGACCGATGGTTTGATTCCTTTGTCAGAGGCGGTCATAAGACTTGAGAATATACAACCGGTAATCTGTTTTTCTGAAGCAAAATGAGAATGATAGCGTGAAATCAGGCTATCGTCTATTCCTCCGGGAAGATAAAGTTTGTTTTCTATGATACCGGGTACTTCAAGTACCCCACCCTCAGTGGCCAGCAGGTCACCCCGGTTCATTATGCGATCTCTTGCCGCAGCAGGTGCAAAACAATGTGGCCCCGAGTCATCAATTATGAGTGCTCCCGGGAGCAGGGAATTGATATCAAGTACATCAGGTGCATTTGTAGCACCTATTATCAGTGATGATTTATATACCTCATCAGGCAGCCTTGAGCCGTCTGAATACGACAGTTTGATTTCCCTGTCGAAGCCAAGGTCATCCCGGAGTTCCTTCTTGAGTCTTTCCATCCGTTTTATGCTGCCGGGTAGGTCGCATAATGTGATGGATGCGGGAGAGGGGAGTTTCTCCAAAATCAGTTTTGTCACTGCGGAGCCTATTGAACCGACTCCCAGTATGCAAACAGCCTCGCCTGCCATATGCCTGCCGCTTTCACTGAGCAGGCGGACAAGTGACAGCAACACCGCAGCTGCGGTTGTCGGATGGCCTGTCGTCACGTCTATCTTGATTCCTGCTTTTTGGATTGCTTCTGCTATGTCAAGCCCCCTGTTGGTTGCCGAAGGTATTAGTCCCGTCAGGGAAATGGCCCGTGCCCCGGCGGCTTCAGCCATTTTAGCGGCGTCAACACATAAAGCAATGGTTTTTTCCCGGTCGTTGTACAGTCTGCCTATACCCATGGGAATTGCGATGACACCTATATTGCCTTCATCAAGCCCCATATGTTTGTACATTACCGGCTTGTCTGACAAAATCTCATACCACAGAGGATTGTTGTCGGGTATGTAGGTTATCGATGCACTGTCAATGCAACCAAGATTACCGGCAAGTATCTGTTCGTAAATACTCTGATCCACAAAACCTCTGTCAGCTTTATAGAAGGACGGCTTGATTATACGGAATCTATTATCGGATAAATGTTTTTTAAGTTCATTTATGATAGGGTATTTGTATACATCATCGATTTTTATATCATATCCTTTTTTATATAGGATTGAAACAAGCTCTATGACTCCGAGAGAGTCGCCGCCTAATTCAAAGAAATGGGCGTTTATGCCAATATCTGCGTATTTGAGTATGGAAGTATAGGCATTGCAGAGTATATTGTCCAGCTTGTCAACGGGAGCTACGTAACTTCTTTGGACTGATGTGTCAAAGTCCGGT
>JAWOIG010000058.1:0-3110 GCA_046484775.1 Clostridia bacterium
TTGCTTATTGGAAAACTCAGATGGCTGGGCAGGACAAAATGGATCAGGCAGTCTGGCAAAACTGGGCTGAAATTGTCAAAG
This sequence comes from Clostridia bacterium, assembly GCA_046484775.1. Lineage (GTDB taxonomy): Bacteria > Bacillota > Clostridia > DUPQ01 > DUPQ01 > JAFGQE01. Next base: position 82 of record JAWOIG010000058.1, read on the forward strand.
GACTGAATCAAGCCGGCGTGCCGCTCATAGTGGGCACGGACCTAAAGGTTTTAAAATCTTCGATATATACATGGCCGTTGCCTCGCCCTCGACCGTAGGACTTGTCGCCACTATAACTTCCACGGTATCATCGCTTATCCTGGAGAGCAATTCCTTTAGCTTTATATCCCCCGGGCCGATTCCCTCCATCGGCGATATCACCCCGTGCAGGACATGGTATGTCCCTCTGAATTCGCCTGTTCTTTCCATCGCTATTACATCCTTCGGGGTTTGTACGACGCAGATGATGTTCCTGTCCCTTGATCCGTTGCATATGTCGCATGGATCCCCGTCGGAAATATTGCAGCAAATGGAACAATACACAACTTCCTTTTTCACATTCCTTATTGCCTCGGCTATAAACTCAAGACGCTTGTCCTCCATGCCCAGTGCATGAAAAGCAAGCCTTTGCGCCATTTTCCTGCCGATTCCCGGAAATGATTCAAATGCTTCTATTAAGTTGGCCAAAGCCCTTGGATACAATCCCGACATACTGTCTCCTAAAAGCCGGGGATTTTCATCCCGCCCGTAATCCCACCCATCTTGTCCTGGGTTTCCTCATCAATTTTTCCGGCGGCCTGATTGTATGCCGCCATTATCAAATCCTGCAGCATTTCAACATCATCAGGGTCCGCAACACCGGGTTCTATCTCCACGGACAGCATTTCCTTTTTACCGTTCAGCTCTATCCTTACCGCGCCGCCGCCTGCCTGGCCCTCAAATCTCTTTTCTTCAAGCTCCTTCTGGGCCTTTTGCATTTCCATCTGCATTTTCTGGGCCTGCTTCATCAGGTTGTTCAAATTATTCCCGCCCATTGTTCCTTTTGCCATTTTGTCCTCCTCATTCAACTTCCAGGTCGATGCCCAGCGCTTCCGCGGCCTTCCTGGCGTTTTTTTCATAATCGTCGGCAACGGGTGTCTTCCCGTTGCCATATATGTTTATTTCAAAATCACCTTTATATATCGTATCGGCCGCCTTCTTTATAGCCGCAACTCCCTCCCTGTTCTTTGATATCAGGTTCTTGAACAAGTTGTTGTTAAAAGTAATGTTGATTACATTTCCTTCCATCGAAGCCTCCGTGCCGGACAGATATGGGAAGACATCCACCATACCTCGGTTCTTGAGATAATCCATTACTTCGTTCCAGTTCCGTATGATATTTCTTGGTATACTCTTTCTTTCTGTTTCCACTGCCGCCGGTTCAGCATGCGTCTCCTCCGGTGCCGGTTTTTCAAGATTTTTCCTGACCGGTGCTTCCTTTACCTTTACCGGCACGCTATCCGCCCCGGCTTTTTTCAGGCGGTTGACCTTGTTCTCCAGTGCGGCGATTCGTTCCAGCATCGATGCTTGCTCCGGAAAAGATATGTTCATGGATGATATGTTTATCAAGACCACTTCAAGGTATGTCCGGGGCTGCGATGCTTTTTTTACAATGCTCTCCGCAGCGGAAAGCTCCCTTATCGTATATATAATGAGGTCTTTTCCCATTTTTCCCGCCTGTTGTTTCATCCTTCCTATAATATCCTCCCCGCCTTCAATGAACATTTCCGGATTCTCCATCCCGGAACATACCAGCAGATTTCTGTAATAGTATATAAGGCTCGAAAGGAACTGGGATGTGCTCTTGCCATGCATCAAAACAGAGTCCGTGATTTCCATTACCCTTGAAATGTCTTTATCAAAAAGGGCATCCGCCAGATCGGCGGCTGCTTCGTCCTGGAGAATACCTGCGCTCTCCAGCACTTCATCCGCATCAATCCGCTTATTACCGGATGAAATGCACTGGTCGAGGAGACTGATTGCATCCCTCAGTGCTCCGTTGGCAACCCTTGCGATTATTCTGATTGCCCGTTCAGTTATTTCAACATCGCTGTCTTTGATTATTTCAAGAAGTCTTTGCTGGATTCCTTCCATGGAAATCCTGTGAAAATCATAACGCTGGCAGCGTGATAAAACCGTTGCCGGCAGTCTGTGGGGTTCTGTTGTGGCAAGAATGAATATGACATGGTCCGGTGGTTCTTCGAGCGTCTTCAGCAGGGCGTTGAATGCACCTGTCGAAAGCATATGGACTTCATCGATGATATATACTTTGTAACTGGCCATGGCCGGAGTATAGGCGACTTCATCCCTTATGGTACGGATATTATCCACACTGTTGTTTGAGGCGGCATCCATTTCTATTACATCCATTATGTTGCCTTTTAAAATACCGGTGCATATGCTGCATTTGTTGCATGGATTCCCATCCCTGGGGTCAAGGCAATTCACGGCTCGCGATAATATGTAGGCCATGCTCGTCTTTCCCGTACCCCTTGTTCCGCAGAATAGATAGGCATGGGCTATCCGGCCTGTCTTTACTGCATTCCTGAGGGTTCTGGTTATATGTTCCTGTTCTATGACTTCGTCAAATGTCGCCGGCCGCCATTCCCTGTACAATGCTTTATAAGACATAACCCCTCCGGATTCAATCGCTACCTAAAGTATATCAAATATACGGGAATAAAAAAACCGCGCACCCACCCTTGAACAAAGACAACAAACGCTTTCACCGGATCCGGCTCAGACCAGGTTTGCCTGCGGCACATGGATTGTTCCGCTTACCGCTGCTTCCTTCCGGATCTGACGGGGTTCACGAATCTCCATTGCGCAGGACCAGGTCCTCGGCACCGGACAAGGCGTGCTGCTTCACCGCCGTTGCCCTAAGGCGGGAATTAAACCCTGCTTGAGCGGGTTGCAGGTTACAGGGCACCGCTAATTCCCCGTCTAGCGCGGCATAGAGTATTATATAGCAAATATTTTGAATTAACAAATAAATCAGGAATCAGATATCGATTCCCCGGACCTCCACTGAATCGACTGCTTTTTCGCATATTGCCAATGCATCGGTGAAGAAGCTCTTTGAAAGCGGACTCATCATGTTCCTTAAATCCATGGTGTCATACGGGGCGGGCGGTCTCCTGAACTGCTGAAGCACGAACCTTCGGCACCCA
>JAWOIG010000194.1:0-7413 GCA_046484775.1 Clostridia bacterium
ATATGAAGTCATAGCCACAGGCGGCGTTATGGTCGACATTGCGGCAAAGAAAAGTATGAACATATGGACGCCGAGAGGTTCGAATCCCAACCCGATAAGGACGGGGGCGCCCAGAACGGCGGCAATAAGATAAGATGATGAAGTATTCATTGCCAATCCAAGGAAAAGAGTGGCCAGCATTATGACAACCAATGTCGCAATAACGGATACATCCGCGACATAAATCAGATATGAGCTGAATTTTGAAGTGATTCCGGTTATGTCAATGACTCCTATCAGGATACCGCAGGCAGCCATTGTTGAAACTATCATGACCCCCCTGCTTGTCGTGGTCTTAAGTGTATCAATAATGGCCTTGAACTTCAGCGGCTTTTTCCTGTTCAGCAATCCAAGGATTAGCATCACCCCAATTGTCTCAAGGCCCGCCTTGGCCACAGGTCTGCCGGACATTAATCTCATTATCAGATATACAAGCGGAATGAAAAAATTATAGCCGCTCAGGAGCAGGGGTACTATCTTTGCTTTTGTTTCATTGGCAATTCCCTCGATGCCATGCTTCCTGGAATGAAAATCTATGGAAAAAAACAATGCCGAGAAATAAATTATGGCTGGAATTACGGCTCTTTTGATAAGATCGGCATACGGTATCCCAACCACATCCGACATAATGAAGGCGACCGTACCCATGATAGGCGGCATGAAAACGCCTCCCACGGAGGCACAGCTTTCCACACAGGCCGCATATTCACTTTTAAAGCCGCCTCTTTTCATTGCCGGTATAGTCATGGCGCCGGTTGTAGTTACGTTTGTAAGGGCGGCTCCTTGCAACATGCCGAACAAAGCGGAGGAAATTACAGCAACTTTGCCGACTCCCCCCTTTACCCTGCCTGTTATTCTGGAAACAAGCGCAAAAAGAAAATCACCCGCCCCCGTATTCTTGAACAGGGTTCCGAAAAGCAGGAAGACCATGACTTTTCCTGCGGCTATGCCCAGTGTGCTTCCCCAGATGCCGTAATTTGAAAGAAAAAGACCGTCAAGTATGTATTCTGTATTGAATTTAAGGTGGCCGAAACGCCCCTGTATATGGTGTCCCCAGAAAATGTACGCCAGCGCCAGAAGGCTTAATCCGGGAAGCCAGGGACCCATTACCCTTCTGGTTCCCTCTATCAGCAGAAAGATTGTCAGAAACCCGAATATTATATCGGGCGTCAGCACACGATCTACGAAAACCAGCCTTGAGCTTATCCTGCCGAAGTTCAGCCCGATGTATATGCTGACACTCAGCGACAGTGCGGCAAAAACCCAATCGAATACAGGCACCCTGTTGCCTGACTTTGTCCCGGGCGAAGAATACCCCATGAATATGACGGAATAAAACAAGCCGAACGCTATGCTTCTGTGCAGTATGGGTGCCGGATAAAAGAGAACGGCGAAAATAAGGTAAAGAGCCGCCGATATTGATATCGCATCCCTTATTGTCCCTGCAGTCCCGGACAACTCTCTCTTCAAACCCGGCTTCGTCAAGTATTTAAGCATCCCTCATCCCCATAATTCCCATCATATTGTCGACAAGCTCTTTCGCGCTGTCGCCCACAACCAAATCGTTATGGTGGCAGACAAGTTCAGATATTTCAATCTCGTCCGCCATACTTTCCCAGTACTCCTGATGGCGCCTCTTGCCTTCCCTTCCCTTGGTCGACTTGAAATAATGGATCTTGCCATTGTAGTGCTCCGGCTTGAATGTCTGGTATGCATAGTCCAGCGCCCCGGTTTTTTTAGCAATACCCATCAGCAGTTTGCTTGAGATCCTGTGCCCGTATCTATATATCCTCCGGCTGATGTTCAGCCGTAAGAATTTAAATGCGTTTCCAACCTTTCTTCTTAATATCCTCGTCTTAACCCGGCCGGATTTTCCCTTCAGTTCATCAATGCCGACTAAAATCTTATTGCGTATTATTTTCAGCAGGCTGGCTCTTCTCCTGTTCACATATATGCCTTTTCCCTTTGCTGCAGAATCAAACATGGCCAGCATGCCGATCTCGCGGCCTTCCTCCATTAAAACCGAGGCTATCTTGAATGCGAGCACCCCGCCCCAGCAATAACCGCAGATAAAATAGGGACCATCAGGATCGTTTCTTGTAATTTCACCAGCATATTGCCTCGCAAGGAAATCGAACGTCAGAGGTACGGGCCATTTCATTTTATTCATTCTGAACCGCAGGGCAAGGACCGGCCTTTCACTTTCCATATAATTACCAATATATCTGTATGTCGTTGTGTCGCCGTTGTCCGTATGTACGCAAATCAAAGGTTTTTTGTTTCCAGATTCCTTCACAGGAACAAGAAACCTGAAATTCCCGGCTCCGGCTGCCGGATTCTCAGCAATATACCGGCATATGGCATTCACCGTACCCTTGTTGAAAAGAATTCCGACAGGCACGCTTATCCCTGTCATATCCTCTATGCTTGAAAGAACCGCAGCGGCAATCAGGGAATCCCCCCCTAGTGATAGAAAATCATCATCAACCCCAACCTGTCCGTTGGCAAGATGTTTTTTCCATATCCTCAGAATCATTTTTTGATTTTTCGACAGATTTCCCTTTGATTCCATAACAAACTCATTCCCTTCAACATTTACCGGTTCCGGACCGCTATGCTTTTTGCCTGGCTGGGCCGTTTTTGATTACAGATTCTTCAAACATCAGATTCCTTCATTATCCCAACCATCTTTTCCGTCAGAATCCTGCCGAAATCGCCGACGACTATATCATTATGATGGCAGTTCATTTCAATCAATAACAATTCATCCGCTTTCTTACTCCAATATTCCTGGCTGTCGGCCAGTGTCGAACGACCCTTCATAGCCTTGAAATAGTGGATTTTCCCGCAGTAAGGCTCTGGTTTGTATTTCTGATAGGCATAACCAAGTGCACCGGTCTTTCCCGTCAACCGCATAAGGAACTTGATTCCATGCTTTCCACCGAACCTGTATATTCTTTGTGAAACCGTTGTCCTCAGCATCTTAAAGATGCTCAATGTTTTTTTGGCTATCATTGCAACCCGGGTTGTGAACTTTTTTCCCCTTAGCTGGTCGACGCTTTCCCTGAATGTCCTTGCTAATCTGTTCAGAAGGCTGCGCCTGTTTTTCTGATCATATTTATCCCTGATCCTTGCAGCAGAATCGAACATTGCCAGCATGCCTATCCTGCATCCATCGTCCTTCAGGACAGAGGCTATCCTGAATGCCAGCACGCCGCCCCAGCAATTGCCGCATAAGAAATAGGGGCCCTCGGGATCAAGCTGTTTGATTTCATCGGCATATATCCTGCCGATATAATCAAAATCAAGCGGATAAGGCCATTTCTCCCTGTGGCTGTCAAATCTCAGTCCGTATACGGGTCTGTCGCTTTCCATGAACTGGCCTATATATCTATAGGTCGTTGCGTCGCCGATGCCCGAGTGAATGCATATCAACGGTTTCTTCGTCCCGGACTCCTTGACCGGCACTAAAAAACGGAATTTTCTAATCCTTGTTTTACAAGCATTTATATAATCATCGACCGCCCTGATGGTTCCCTCCCCGAACAGCAGGCTCACCGGCACCTGGACACTCATCTTGCTTTCAATCTCCGCCAATATTGCCGCGCCATTCAGTGAGTCTCCTCCCAGTCCGGAAAAATTGTCATCAATCCCTATCTTGCTAATCTTAAGGTTCCTGATCCAGATCCTCCTGAGCATCCTTTGTGTTTTAGTCAGTCCGGGCTCTTTTCCATTGTTGTATCCATCATTACTTTTATCTGCAATCATTGGGTATTTATCATCCAGATATTCGAAAAGCGTTTTCCTGCGCACCTTGCTATTCTCGCTTTTCGGAATTTCATCGACGCAGTACAGCAGGGTGGGCATCTTGAAGTAAGATATCCTGCCCGTAAGAAAACTCCTTATTTCAGCCAATTCCATCGTACGGTCATCCTCAGTCACAACCACCGCGCCTGCGTTCTCTGAACCATAGGCATTCGGGTAAGGGAACACCACCGCTTCCTTTATGAGCGGGTGCCTGAGAATCTCATTCTCAACTTCGTAAGGCGATATCTTTTCTCCACCTTTGTTTATCATTTCCTTGATTCGTCCCGTAATGAATACATATCCGTCATCGTCAATGTAACCCATGTCCCCTGTACGAAACCATTCGCCTTCAAAATAATTCTTCCTGTCGTCCATATCGTTTTCATGTCCTGAAAAAACAGTGTCTCCGCGAACAAGAATCTCATCATCCTTAATCTTGATTTCAAGTCCCGATGAGATACCCGCAGACCCTTCTTTGTAGCCGCATGGTTCGAAGTAGGTGCTTGATATATTGTTTGTTTCTGTCATTCCATAACTTTGAACGACGCGAGTTTTAAATATGGATTCTATCCGTTCCTTTAGATTTTTAGGAAGCGGTGCCCCGCTTGACCTGATGAACCTGATCGCCCCCCCTTCAAACTGCTTGTGATTATTCTCGATGTAGTCCGCCAACGAACTCAATACGGCCGGGGTTGCCGTAAAATTGGTCACTCTGTATTTATCAAGCAGACTGAAGAATTGCTCGTGGACGAATCCATCCGCCATAATCGCCCTGCCTCCGGTATACAGGGAAATCAACATTGCGTTGAAAGAATTCAGCCTGTGTGCCTTGGTTATTATAAGCGTAATGTCGTCTTCCGTGAAATCGAAATTCCTGACCTTGGATTTCAGGGCGGCCTTGGCCTGACCTGAAGTATATGGAACAATCTTCGGAACGCTTGTGGTTCCGGAAGTTGTTGCTATATAAACAATGTCGTCTTTCCTGTATCCGGTGCTTCCGGGATTATCAATGGGTTTTTTCTCCATACTGAATTCAAAATCGAATTTTCCCACATCAGTCCGGGACTTGAATGATATTATGCCTGTTCCGCTTTTTGCCGCAGCCTCCCGGGCAGACCCTTCGGGTATGTCGGTCAGAATATAGTCCACCGAAAGAAGTTTAAAATAAAACTCAAACTTCTCTGTGTCAAGTCCCGGATCAATCGAAGTAAAGGATGCATGATCAAGCACCGGAAGCAGCATAAGGCAGAAATTCAGAACATTGTCTGTAATCACTGCAATCCGCATAGGTGCCTTTATTTCATTAGCAATCAGAAACGAACTTACGGACTCATGTACATGCACGAAATCGCCATACGTTGCATATTCGCCGAAAGCGTCAAATACAGCTGCTTTTCCCGGATAAGTTGCACAAACGGCAGCTATCTTTTCCAGATAATCTGTCTTAACTGATTTAACCGTATTCACAAAATAATTCGAATCCGGTTGAATGATGAAGCATAATTTGATTGCTTCTATTATTTCATCCGAATCCCCATCCCCCATCATTTCTTTTACAATAATACATTATATCCGGGTATTTTTCAAATGAATTCGGCGGCATAAAAATAAAATCAGCTATAGAAATCCAGTTGAGCCGTCCAAATATGATTCATTTGAATCTTTTGCGAAAAGCCTTCACCGGCCGTCGGAACCGAATGGCACACAAGCTCATTAAATGGTTTGACCGGATTCCATTACTGGCAGAAACTTTCCCTTCTGTTGATTATAAAATGGATATGATGAAGCCGACGGCGGCTCCCGCGAGAATCAGCCAGGCCGAATTGATTTTATATCTGAATACGATGAACACAGAAACAGCGGCGATTACTGCAGTGGGAACATCCATGATTGCGGCTATCCCAAGCTTTATGCTTACCACCGCCATGAGCCCCAGCGATGCGATGATTACTCCGTCCAGAAGGCCCGATACCCAGCTCGATCTTCGCAGCTTTGGTATTATCGGATTCACGATACCCACAAGCAGGAAAGCCGGAAGGAATATCCCCACTGTCGCAAGAATAGCGCCCGGAACTCCGTTTATTATGTATCCTATGAAGGTAGCCGTCGTGAATACGGGTCCCGGTGTGAATTGACCGAGGGAGACCGCATCAAGCAGCTGCCTGTTGGTTATGACACCGAGTCTTTCGACAAAGTCAGCCTCAAGGAATGCAAGCAGCACATATCCGCTGCCGTAAAGCACAGATCCTATTTTCAGGAACGTGAGAAAAATTGCGGGAAGACCCATATTGCCCGAAGGTACTCCCCTCGAAGCCAGGGATGCGATCGGTATCACCGGGAGCCACAGGGACATTTTTATTTTATGCAGCTTGCCGCGGTTTTTAAAGGCCATCATTATGAGCCCGGCCAGAGCCAGTAAAAGCAATTCGTGCAATCCCAGGAATGAAGCCAGGACGGCACACGCCCCGAGTATGCCTGAAAAAACATCCTTGACAGCTGATTTGCCCAGTCTGTAAAGCGCCTGAAGAATTACGGCTATGATTACGGGTTTGATACCATACATTATTCCCGAAATCTCCGGCAATGCCCCGTATGCAGTATAAACTGCGGCGAGCGCGATAACTATGATCATTGCAGGCAGTATAAAACACATTCCTGCTATGATAAGCCCCGCCCAGCCGCCCCTTTCAAGCCCCAGATGGATTGCCAGCTCCGTTGAGTTCGGGCCTGGCAAAAGATTCGTAGCTCCATATAAATCCAGAAACTTCTCCTTGCCGAGCCAGCTTCTCTTATGGACGATCTCGTCCTCCATCATTGCGACATGTGCGGCAGGTCCTCCGAATGCGGTTGTTCCAAGCTTCAGGAAAACCAAGGCAATCTCCATCAGCCTTTTTTTTCGTTCATCTTTCGGCAGTGAATAAAACTCATTTGCACTTTTTTTCATAAACAAACCCATGGTGCGGATTCCTCGGCGCGAAGCCGGCACTTTCAAATCAAATATTCATAGTCGGAAAATCGGCGCTTAGGATAAATCCCGCTATATTCTCAGTTTTCTTATATCATCCTTCATTCTTTCGATGTCGGTAAGCCAGTCTTCGATATCATGCTCATGCTCAAGCTCCTCATTCAATATCGTGACTGCCATTTGGTAAGTCGAATGGTCCTTGCCGTCTGTGAAAGCCGCAATTTCCTCATACCTCTTGATGGCACATCTTTCCCCGTTCAGATTTTGGTTCAGTATGGTCTCCACATATGGATCGATGGGTTCCTCATAGTCGCATTTGGCAACCCTGGTCCATTCCGATGGATTCAGCAGCGGCATTCCCCCCAGTTGAATTATTCGGTTGACCACCAGCTCGGCATGCCCCAGTTCCTGGGTTGCATGCATCAGCAATTCAGGCTCTATTTCGCTTCTCATGGGGCCTTCCATCATCCTGGCACCGATCCAATACTGATAGTATGCCAGCCACTCCTCCGCCAGGGCCTCATTCAGGACAACAATCAGCTTCCCAACATCCAGCCTGGCTATCTCAACAGCTTTCTTCCCCATAATAACACCTGCCTTCT
>JAWOIG010000006.1:0-28586 GCA_046484775.1 Clostridia bacterium
TTGGTATCCATCCTTGACGCTTTCAGCGGGCAGGCGCCAGGCGAATGCAGTGTTTACCGGCCTGGGGTGCCCCGGGTCCTTTTTCCCGTCGAAAACGCATTTTTTTCCATTTGCATATACCTCGATATCAACGGATCCGATATCCTCCCTGCCTTTGAATGACAGCAGGGCAAACCGTGTTTCCCCCGTAACCGCCTTACCCGTATGAATCCGAAAGCCCTCGAATTTCTTCTTTTTCAACACGCACGGCAGCCTTTCATCAGAAGGCATTCCCTCCGGCTGCCTGTCGTTGAATGTAAGAATATGCCGCCTGATTCCCTTGTTCATCAGTTCATTTTTACCCACAGAAGTTATAATTTCCCTGTAGCCTGCGTCATCATATGGGAAGTTCTGCCTGTCCATATAATTGAACAGGTAAACTGCATCCGCTCCCCTGTCGACGAATGATTTCGCGGCGCCTTTGATTGTTTCAATGGAATTATACTGGAATTCGTTTTTACACCCTGGAAATGCATACTGGCGCAGGCATATCTCTATACAGGGGGCGATCCTGCAGCCCGTGCCGTAAATCAGTTGCTTCCACCTCTCGACCGGTATGTCCGCCTGGCTGGTATGCCAGAATGGCGACGGAATCAAATAATCCACATAACCGGCCCTGGCCCAGCCCGCCCCGTCCATTCCCATGTCGAAAGCGCTTTCAGGCTTTACCGGCACCCTCGCGGCCAGTTCTATCCTGTGTCCGCGGATTTTCTCGTATTTCAATGCGGTTTCCTTGGTCCGCTTCATAAAATCATCAAGTACCTGCCTGCCCTCATCCTCATAACCCGCCGGAAAATGGTTCCCAAAGCGCATCCAGTCAAGCTCCAGCCCATCAAAGTCATATTTTTCAAAATAATCAAGCACCAGGTTGAAATGATAATCCTGAACTTCATCAAGAAGATAATTAAGCTGCCTGTCCTCCCATTTTTCATCCCTGTACATCGACCGCCTGTAATCGAGGTTTTGTTTATAAAAGGAACTGTGTATGGGTGCGTTGACATCGTCTGCATTGTGGACATCGTTCATTCGCATGCTCATCCATGGCGATATGCCTATTTCCCTAAGAGTATCAATCCATATGGAATATATGTCCATCCCCTTGCCGACAATATCGCTTACCGCCATGCTCCACTTCTTGAAATTGGGAAGCCTGTCAAACAGCGGCGAGTCGTAATCGACGTCCTCGAATATGATTGAACCGTTTTTTGTGGGGAAATTAGTCTTCTGGCAGCTGGCGCAAAGAAACATCTTCTCAACATTCGTTCCCTCGTACTGCAATATGAAGTCCCTGATTTCCTTCATGTCGGAAGCCTTTTCGGCCCTTTCCATGAAATAATGCGAATTGTCTTCGTTAAGATAGATTCCAGCCATCTATATATCCTCCCCCGTTATCAAAAAATCATCACACCATATAAAAGCCATCCGGTCATTCGGAATACATGCCCGGTGGTTTCCTTGTTTTTATGGATAATCCCTGCGCAACTCCCGAAGATAAGGAAAATCCTCCCGGATTTTATCAATTGACGTTATATCCAAATCGCATACAAGGAGTTCATCATTCCCTTCTCCGGCGCTTGCCACAAGGGTTCCGGTCGGGTCGAAGACCTTGGAGTCCCCGAAGTAAATCTCTTCGCCTTCGGTTCCGGTCCTGTTGACCCCGGCTATGAAAACCGTATTTTCAAGCGCCCGGGAAGGAAGGAATATATCCCACAGGCTTCTGTGGGTAACAGCCCAGGCCGCCGGCACGAATATTATCTGCGCCCCCGCCTTTGCAAGGGCCCGGCTTGTCTCAGGAAAATCCACGTCGTAGCATATGATGACACCGAACCTTGCGAAAGGGGTTTCATATACCCTGTAGTCGTGGCTTCCGTATCCAAAATACTGCTTTTCCCTGTCCCATAGATTGTTCTTGTGGTATACGTTGGCTATCCGGCCCCGGTCATCGATGACAACCGCCGAATTGTATATCAACCCGCTGTCCCTGTATGCCACCGGGGCAACCACATATATTTCGCCCGAAGCCGCTTCCGCGCATGCCGCGGATATTACCGGGCCCGATGGGTCCTCAGCCATGTCATAAATGCCGTCCCCTATCAAATCCAGGTTATATCCGGTTGAAAACAGCTCGGGGAAAACTATTATATCGGCCTTTTCAGACGCAGCCCTGCGTATCATGGAAACCATTTTGTTCATGTTGGCTTCCACATCGTTCATGATGCTTTCAAATTGCGCCAGGGCTATCTTTGCCATGGCGTTGTCCCCCTGAACCATCCGTCGTATGTTTCAAGAACTTCCTCAAGCGATGCCGTTCCCGTAACCCCGAGCTTTCTTATCGTTACCGCAGCCGCCATGTTTCCTATGAATGCGGCTTCGACCTCATCGGCGCCGGCGGCAAGCGAACTTACCACGGCGGCGCTGACCGAATCACCCGCGCCGCATATGTCATAGGGACCCGGCACATCCTCGGTCGGTACGACTATTGTTCCCATTGCGCCGAAGGTCATTATGCCGTTCCTTCCCATCGTAACGAAAACAGGCTTCCCGTTTTGCCTGTAAAGGCGGTTTCCGCATTCCAGCACCATATCCATTTCAGGCTCGCCCTTCAGATCCGGATAAAAAGCCCTGCAGGCTTCGAAATTGTTGCATTTCACGGACATGTTCCTGAACATATGTATCTTTGACCGCGAATCCGCGTATATTATCCTTTCCGTGCGCCTGCTCCCGAGTTCTATCAGTCTTTCCCTGACTTTATCGGTTATGACCCCGCAGTTGCTTTCCACCATCTGGTCCAGGATTATAACGGCATCCGCTTTTTCAAATACATCGTCAAGCATGGCCAGAATTGAATTCTCAAGACTTTCCGGGGTATTCCTGAAATTCTTTATATCCAGCCTGTTGCTCTCTTCTTCCCGGCCGCCCTCCCACATCATGGGCTTTACATACGAAGGCGTTATCATCTCATCGGTTTCCGTTACGTAATCGAATTTTATTCCGCGGGCCCGGAGCTCCCTTTTCAATTCGAAGCCGTTTCCGTCGTTTCCTATGAATGTCACGGCATATACCCCGCCTGCTCCAAGCCCCGCGAGATTATTGGCAATCGTGCCGCTCGCCCCGGGATATTGCCTGCTTGCGACAACCTGGTAAGCCATATGAGGCGTTTCCAGCGACGGTTCGCTGAGCCTCGTATCAATGACAAGGTATTTGTCCAGAACAAAATCACCGATTACGGCTATCTTCAAATCCCTGAACCTTTTGAATATTTCTATTATGCGTTTTCTTTCCATTACTTCTCTCCGCCAAGAAGCCTGTGTGCCAGGCCCGCCACCGTGTCCTTATGGTCCCCTTGTATATAAAAACCCCGCCCGCCGTCCGCGACCGTTCTTGAAAGGATTGTCTTCCATGGGCGGAAATAATACCTGGGATCGGATTTATCGGGAGTCTCTCCCGTATCGCCGCCGATCGGAAGGAGGTCGAATACCGCCGTGGTGAAGTCCGTTATTTTCCTTCCCTGCGAATGTGCAACATTCCTCGCCATCGACAAGGCCTTGAGATAAACCTCCGGGCCTGTGACGGCGGATCCGAAATTCATAAATACACCATTCCCGAGATTTTCAATCGTCTTTGTATATATGAGAAAATCCTCGTAAGAAGCCTTGCCGAGCATTGCGCCATCGCAATTCGGGTGCTGGTGAATGAAGTCCAGGCCGATTCCGACGTGAACAGTAACAGGAACCCTGTTCCTGTATCCTGCGGCGAGCAGGCTGTATCCCCTGTATTTGAATTTTGCTTCTTCAATCGCCATGCCCAGAATTTCACCATGACCGAGACCGGCTGCCGCCCCCTGGTTTATGAAATCATTTATTAGTCCGGTCTGCTTCCATAATCCGAACTGACCCTCGCTGATATATCTGGCTACGCTTTCAGTGGTAGCCCCAATCATTGCGAATTCAAAGTCGTGTATGGCTCCGGCTCCATTCATTGCAAAATGGGTTACAAAGCCTTCTTCCATGAGCCTGATAAGCCACGGCGCTGCACCGGCCCTTATTACATGGGCTCCCATCATCATAATCACGGCGGCATTCCTGCTTTTCGCAATCCTGATCCTGTCGGCAACTTCGTCAAGATTTGCGCTTTCAAAATGCGGCGGGATTTTCCCGGGATCCTGCATCACGGATATATCCAGGTCGTGCACCCTTTCATTCAGATCCTTCAGGACCAGCCTGCTCCTGTCGAATTTTTCAAAAGGCATATCACCCTCCAAACAAGTATTTTTCTATTTCCGCAAGCTCCGTGAAATCGGGAATTATCACATCCGCCCCTGCTTTAATGAGCCTGGCGCGCTTCCATTCGTCGATGCCTTCCATTTTTTCTTCATCCGTCGCCACGCCTATTGCCATTCCGCCGGCTTCCTTTATGTTCTCTATTTCCACATACCCATCACCGAACCCTGCGAGCATCGATCCGTGCAGGTCATTATCCTCGAGTATCCTTCTGATCACCATCGCCTTCGAAAACAACCTGTAGTCGTCCCTGGCGCCATATATTCTGCCTTTAAAATACTTGTCAAGGCCAAGAAGCCCGGCTTCCTGCACGACATACATTTCATCGGTCCCGCTGGCCAAATATATTTCCGCCCCGCGACCCAACAGCATCTCAATTATTTCAACCGACCCCTGCACCAGGTATTCCACGGGTTTGATGCTGCCATCGGCAAGGCCCTTCCTGCGGTAGTCGATTTTTTCTATGAGCCTCCTGTGGTATTCATTCTTGTATTCAAGCGGTTCGATTGATTCCCCTCCCCTGGCAACCACTTCCTCATTCAGCCTGATGCACTGGTAGATGGTCTGTTTTCCGGTAAGTAAATCTATGAAATCCTTTGCACATGAGTATTCAGTCTCATATGAACCGCCTCCCGGGGATCCCGAAAGAACCTCCGCGAAATAAGGCGTCATTATTTCCTGCCAGCCCTTCCTTATAAGACTGAGGGTGCCGTCGAAGTCAAAGACGACGGAATGGATTCCGCCCGTTGCCGCCTGCATGTTGATTATCTCCATCCCTATACCTCTCCATCGATGATCTGACGCAAAGTGCAGATTATGCAATGCTCCCATAACATATGGATGTCTTCGATTCTTTCCATGTCGTGAACAGGCGCAATCACAGACAGATCGCAAAGATCCCTGAGCCTGCCGCCATCCCGGCCGGTCATTGATATTGTTTTCATTCCAATTTCAGCCGCCGTTTCACATGCCTTCAAGATATTGGGACTGTTGCCGCTCCCGCTGATGACTATAAGCAGATCGTCTTTTTCGCCATAATTCTTCAATTGCTCAGAAAATATCACTGAATAGTCGTAATCGTTTGCCAGCGCCGTGATTACCGGCACCTGGTCCACCAGGGAAAATGCCCTGAATCTTTTTACGTTTCCCGGGGAAAGACCCTTGACAAGGTCGTTCGTAAAATGGGATGCGGTTGCGGCGCTTCCTCCGTTGCCGGCGAAGAATATGTTTTTCCTGTCCTTCCTGGCATCAAGCAGCATGGCGCAGAATTTCTCGATATCAGTGAACGGGGACTTCATCACGGCGGACGCCTGCTCTTCAATATACTTCCTGATATACTCAGCTGTTTCCATTTTTCCATTCCCTTCTTAATAAACCATACAGATAAAGGTCGTGCCGGACGCCATCCCTGAGGACCGCCTCCCTGTAAACCCCTTCCCTGACAAACCCGAGTTTTTCATAGAGCCTTATGCCGGCAGTATTGTAAGATATTACGTTAAGCTGAAGCCTGTCAAGGTTGAGCTCCGAGAATGCAAATTCGATGGCAAGGCTCATCGCCTCGAACCCGAATCCGCGGCCGCGTTCGGTCTTCGCCCCGAACCCAATCGACACCCATGCGAATCCGTTGGAATTTGAAATGCCGTCTATCTCAACCAGGCCCATCATATTGCCGTCTTCGTTTTTCCTGACCGCAAACGCCAAGAAGCCGTCGTTTCCGGCATTCTCATATATCTTTTCAAGCTGACCCCTTGTCTTTGGAACCGCGGCATGGTAATCATAGAACCGAAGAAAATCAACATCCTCATACCAGGATGCAAGCACATCCAGATCATCTTTTCTCAGTGGGCCGAGCGATAGGTTCTCACCTTTTAGCAACATGGAATACCTCCCAGCAAATCATAGATATTATATAGCAGCATGTGCAGCCGCGCAATGAATACAAATCCTGTGCCCAATGTATTTTTAAGCTATTCACGGTCAATAATCAGTCCGTCAGGCAAGTATCGACAAATCTTCCTTTTTTATTTCAAAGCCCAGCTTCCCATCGGCGATGAATGATGATATTTCATCCGCCGCAAGGCGGCCTATGCGTTTTTTACCGTTATTTACGCTTCCGGCTATGTGGGGGGTAAGAATGACGTTCGGAAGATCCCTGAGTTCGCTTGAAATATCCGGAGGTTCCGGATCCGTCACATCTATGCAAGCCGATATCCTTCCTTTCTTCAATTCGTCAATCAATGCGGCTTCATCAATCAGGCTGCCCCTGGCCGTATTAATCAGGATTGCCCTGTCTTTCATCAGACCCAGGTTTGATGAATTGAGCATATGGTGTGTCGCGGGAATGGACGGAGCATGGATTGAAACTACATCGCTGAAGGCAAGCAGATCCTCCAGACCGGTTTTTTTTGCTCCTATGGCCGCGCATTGCGCATCATTCAATGTCGGGTCGTAAAGCATGATGGCGACGTCAAAATTTTTCAAGAGTCTGATAAAATGCCTTCCGGCATGTCCCGCTCCTATTACACCGACATTGACATCATACAGTTCCCTGACCGTATCATTGCAGCCGTTCCATCCTCCGCATCCGGTTACCTTTGAAAGATTCCACACATTCTTCAATGAATTTATTGTAAGTCCCAGGGCTGTTTCGGCAACTCCTTTTCCAAGCGCCGACGCGGCTGACGAAACTCTGATTCCCCTTTCCCACAAGGCATCGCTCACTATCCCTTTGACGGATCCCGCCGCGTGGAACACAAATTTCAAATCAGGTGCTTCCTTTAGAATCACATCGGTCAGGGTGGGACAGTCCCATGAAGTCACGGCTATCCCGGCGTCTTTTATTAGCCGGGCGGCTTTTTCGGGACATGGGCCATCCGGTTCATTGTTAAGCAACAGCTCGCCCATTCTTCCTATTTCAGCCAGCTGTCCTTCCGAGAATACCTGTCCGGTTCTGGCCCTGTTCGCCAAAACAACAATTTTCATCCGGGATTCCCTCCGTTGTTGTATCTTTCAAAGCCCTCAAGCTTGCCGAATTTTCTGTCAAGCACAAATTCAAGATATTTCGCTGCGATTTTTTTGAGTCCTTCAATTTGCTTTTCCGAAAGCCTGATTGAAAACAATTTTCCGCCTTCGCAGGAAGATATATGCCCGATTGCTTCTGCCGTCCCATTGTCGACGGGTATTCCGGGAACACAGCAGACCATTCCTCCGTTATCCGGGGAAAATGACATTCCGTCCTGCTTTTTCCCACAAACGGCACATTCTCCGGTCACAGGCGCAAACCCCGTGATGACCGCTGTTTTCAATTCATATATCGCCGTGAGCAAAGCCAGGTCCATATCGGAGCATATCATGACATGCATCGTATTCAGAAGAAGCCTGAGCATTTCATCGTCAGGCTGGTCCTCCATAATCACTGCAGAAGCTATTTCAATAAAATGACACGCATGGTAATACTTGTCCAGGTCGCCTGCTATCCCGGTATAATCGTAAAGCCTGCTCCCACCGGTAAGGACATATCTTCCATTTCCGGACACGCATTCAAAATCACCGCAGAAAAACAATTGGGCGCAATGTGAAAGCTTGGCGCCTTTTCTGCGGACGCCCTTCGCCTTGACCGTAACCATTCCTTTTTCAAACGCAAGGATTGCCAGAAGCCTGTCGCCTTCCCCGTAGTCCGTGCTCCTTATTACAATTCCCCTGAATTTGGCATAATCCATTACTTGTTGTATCCCAGGTCCCTCAGGACTGTGTTCTTGTTGCGCCAGTCTTCCTTGACCCGGACCCAAAGCTGGAGAAAAATCCTGGCACCGAGCAGGTTCTCAAGATCCTCCCTTGCCATTGTCCCGATTTTTTTTAGCATGGCGCCATTTTTTCCGATTATCATTCCCTTGTGTGATTTTTTGTCGCAATATATGACCGCGTCTATATCTATTATATTTTTGCCTTCGCGATCCTTGAATGTCGTGATTTCAACACCGGTCCCGTGCGGTATCTCATCCCTGAGCAACAGCAGTATCTTTTCCCTTATGAATTCGGCCGCGACAACCCTTTCCGGCTGATCCGTATAATCCCCCGGATCGAAATACATAATGCCTTCGGGCAGCATGCCCCTTATTATTCCAAGAAGCACATCAACATTTTCACCTGTCAGGGCGCTCATGGGGACAACGTCGTAAAACTCCATCTGCCTGGAAAAATTTGATATGGCTTCGGCTATCCTCGAGGGATCCGTTGAGTCGCATTTGTTGAGTGCAAGCACGACCGGCGGTTTCATTCCCCTGAGTTTTTCGATGATCATCAAATCAGTCTTCCCCGGGCTTCGGTCCGCTGCTTCGGCTATATAGACTATGCCGTCGGCATCGTCCAGGGCTTCCATGGCCCTGCCCACCATGAACTCCCCGAGTTTGCTCCTTGGAGTATGTATCCCGGGCGTGTCCATAAGAACGATCTGACTGCCCTCATCGGTAATTATTGCCCTGACGGTATTCCTTGTCGTCTGCGGCCTCGGGGATACTATCGAAACTTTTTGCCCTGTAAGTTTGTTTATCAATGTGGACTTGCCTACATTCGGCCTGCCCACGACAGCTATGAAACCTGATTTAAACGCCATTATTTTTATTCCCTCCGCGGTTATACTCAAAAGCACTGGGCAAAAGTTCAGACAGTTTGTAGACTATCATTGCCTTGCCTTTGCCTGAAATTCCGACTTTGGCGTCCAGACCCATGAATTCGCTCATTACCTGTCTGCAGATTCCGCATGGATACGCATAACCGTCAATGTCGCCTGTTACCGCCAGGGCGGTGATTTCCTTTTCTCCGTCAGACACTGCTTTTGCGATTGCCGATCTCTCTGCGCATATAGTTGCCCCATATGATGAATTCTCTATGTTTGTCCCTGTATAAATCCTGCCGCTGCCGCCTTTTGCAGCCGCGCCTATCCTTATGCCCGAGTACGGCGAGTATGAATTATTGTATGCCTCTTCGGCGAGTTTCATAAGTTCTTCCATTACCAGTCTCCTTATCTTTTATATCCAAGTTTATCCAGCACTTCGCTTTGCTTTTTCGTCATTCTTGCCTCATCCCTTTTCCCGGTATGATCATAGCCAAGAAGATGAAGCATCCCATGGCAGACGAGAAACGCCAATTCCCTCTCAAGGGAATGCCCGTATTGATCCGCCTGCTCCGTTGCCTTTTCAAGGGAAACCACGATATCCCCAAGCAATATGCAGCCTGTTTCATCATCCATGTCGGCCCCGTCCCATGAAAGTCTTCCGTTCCTTGCATCGAGCAATGGAAAGGAAAGCACATCCGTCTCGTTGTCAATCCCTCTGAATTCACTGTTCAGCCTTCTTGTTTCGTCATTGTCGGTAATTATGACAGAAACAAAAAAGTCAAGGCTGTTGCTCCTTATGCAGCCTGAGCATACTTCTTCGGCCGTCTTTATTAGAAAGTCGCTTTTTTCAACTGAACCTCTGAATGAAATGTCAGCCTTCAATGCCATTTGTCACATCCTCCACAGGCTCTGGGTACTCAATCCTCTTGTGGAAATATCCGCCGAATACCCGCATGAATGCGTTGGCTATGTCGTCAAAATCCTTCAACCTTATATCACATAGGTCGAACTGTCCGTCGTCCAGTTTTTCCCTGATCAATTTCCGGATGATTCCCTCTACTTCATCCCTTGGGATATCTCCCCTCGACCTTATTGTCGCCTCGACGGAATCCGCAAGCATAACGACGGCCGATTCCTTTGTCCTTGGCCTGGGGCCTTCATATCTGAATGCATCCGCATCTGCTTCCCCTCCGTTTTGTTCGAGTGCCTTGTTGTAGAAATACCTCACCTGCGTCGTTCCGTGATGTTCCATTATAAAGTCACGTATTGCATGCGGCAACTTGTATTTGCGGGCTACCTCGTCCCCCTCCTTGGTATGGTTTGTGATTACGAGCTTGCTTAGCTCCGGTTTCATATTGTTATGCGGATTTTCCTCAGAACCTTGGTTCTCCTTGTAAAACATCGGTTTGCTCATTTTCCCTATGTCGTGATAATACGCACCGACCCTCGCCAGCAACCCGTTTGCCCCAATCTCATTGGCCGCTTCCTCAGCCAGGTTGCCGACCATCAGGCTATGGTGATAAGTTCCCGGGGCCTCTATAAGGAGCCTTTTAAGCAATGGCCTTGCAGGATTTGCCAATTCCATCAGCTTGAACGGCGTCACTATATTGAAAACGCTTTCGAACAGAGGCAGAAGTCCAAGCACCAGTATGACGGACACCATTCCGCTCGCCATGAGGGCAGCCAGGTCATAGGTTATATCCGCTATGCTTCCGTTTGCGGCGAGCGTGGAAAGAAACAATATTGTCGCCGCAGATACGCCGATTGCCAGGCCCGAAGCAAGAAGATGCATCCTTACGCTGGTCTTCTTGGCGAAATATGCCGAAAGGGTTCCGCTCCCGATAAGAATTGCCAGATAAGTCGAGTCAGCTTTATAGATGAATCCAAGGAAAACCGCTGTCACGGCTCCGACTATGATCGCCATATTTTCATCAACCAATATCGCAATCAGCATCGGCAGGAAGAAAACAGGAATAAACAGACGGAAACTGTTCGGGACCAGAAAAACAAACGAAAACAGCAGAATTTCCAAAACGCCGACTACAAGAATATGCCTCTTTGTATATTTCTTTTTATTGGAAAAAAGTGCTTTGAATATAAAGACAGGAATGAGCATTATAAAAAGCAATCCGGAAATTCCGAGAATGAGTTTTATATTAATGTCCTTTTCGCCTGATAAATCCATGGAATGTATTATGCGGAGTGTGTCTTGGTCCGCTTTTTCACCTTTGGCGATGATAAGACTTCCCTCCTTGATGAAAATCTGTTTGTTTGCAAGAGCATCCTTCCTTGCCGCATCCCTCGCTAAGGCAGTCTCCTCTACGTTGATTATGCTGTTCGTTTTGAGAAATGCCCCGGCTATGCCGTTGCCCAGCTCGTTCAGATCCTTGTCAATGATAGAGTATTTGGTATTCTCCATGAATTTCTCAAGGAGCGTAGCGCGGTTCTCATCAAATACATCCCTGTTCTGTATGGATGAAAAGTTCTGGGTTATCACTGATTTGAAATTTGCATACTCGGAATTGCTTATGGAAGACAGGATCTTCCTGGATGTCTCGTATTTTACCCTGATATTATTCTTGCCGCACATGATAATGTATGCGCTGATTTTGTTGTCAAGGTACACATTGTGATCCCCGCCCTGGTAACCGGCTATCTCAAGCCTGAATCCATCGGTATCGTCGAAAAACAACGCCAGGTCCTCGAAGGCGGAGAATGTCGTATCGTGGCGCTTTATTAATACAGGATCGGTTTCTCTCGCGGCCTTTTCGGCAAGCGCCTCTGTTCCTGCCCTGTCATAAAAATCATAGGGGGCATACAGATCCTTTAGTGCCGTTCCGTCTTCAGCGACAGCCGCCGCAAGTGGCATCACCTTGAAATATGCGCTTGCCGCAAGCAATGCCAGTGTCGCGAAGATTATCAGGCCTGCCAGAATATTGCTCCTTGTGAAAATCTTCCTTAATATCTTCATTTCAACCTTTCTTTACACGGCTGTTTTCATATTTATCATATGCCTTAATTATTTTTTGTACAAGCTCGTGCCTTACGACATCTCTTTCAGTCAGGTATGAAAAAGCAATTCCCTTGATATTCTTTAATACGTTTTCAGACTCCCTGAGACCTGATTTCTTGTCGCTGGGCAAATCTATCTGGGTTACGTCCCCTGTGACTATCACCTTCGAATTGAACCCCATCCTTGTCAGGAACATCTTCATTTGTTCCTTTGTCGTATTCTGCGCCTCGTCAAGTATGATAAAGGAATCGTCAAGAGTGCGACCCCTCATATACGCCAGCGGAACAATTTCAATCAGTCCTTTTTCCCTATTCCTGTAAAATGCCTCCGGTCCCATTATTTCATAAAGCGAATCATACAGGGGGCGCAGGTAAGGGTCGATCTTGCTCTGGAGATCCCCTGGCAAAAAGCCCAGCTTCTCACCCGCCTCGACCGCCGGTCTTGTCAGAATTATCCTATTTACCTTGTCTGCCCTGAAAGCCGTTACCGCCATAGCTACCGCAAGGAATGTCTTGCCGGTTCCGGCAGGGCCTATGCAGAAGACAATGTCGTTCTTCTTTATGTTCTCCACATATTTTTTCTGCCCGAATGTCTTTGACTTGATTGGTTTGCCATTGGCATTGAGGCAGACATAATCAGCAGGGTAATCACCGTCGCCCATAGCTCCCTCGGCTATGAGGCTTGCGAGATAAACCGTGTTCTGTTTTGTTATCTCGTCTCCGTCCCGCGCTATCCGCATGAGCTTGTCTATGAGTTCAACGGTCTTTTCGACCTGGCTCTCCTCGCCCATTATCTTAATATCGGTTCCTCTGGGCACAATGCTTACTGAAAGTATGCTTTCGATTGCCTTTGCATTTTCATCCTGGCTTCCGAACAAATTCATGACATGGTCAATATTGTCGAATCCGATTGTCTTTTCCATATACAAGGG
This sequence comes from Clostridia bacterium, assembly GCA_046484775.1. Lineage (GTDB taxonomy): Bacteria > Bacillota > Clostridia > DUPQ01 > DUPQ01 > JAFGQE01. The sequence goes on from JAWOIG010000006.1 coordinate 12,879, forward strand.
TTCCCTTCAATTTCTAGACCGCCTAAACATTATATTATATATGCAATATTATGGCAATTATCACACCTGATCCGCATTTGATGCAAGGCAGTGTCTGCCGGCGATTGGATTGCCGGCCATGCTTTTTGTATGGAATACAATCAATCCAAGGGTATAAAAAAAGCACCGAATCGGTGCTTTTCAATGGGGAAAGGAAATCATTTTACCTTTATGGTAAAAGTCTTCTCTTCGATTGTGCTGTTCTCTTCCCAGGACCTGCTGTATGAAAAAGTAAGTGTGGCTACTCCCTTTTCCAGTCCTCTGATTTTCCAGATGTGCTCGCCGCCGCCCCCAATGATGGGAAGACCTTCAGCAAAGTAATCCCTTGCCACTTCAACAACACTGTCGTTTGAAATGGAGACTGACCAGCTATAGCCTGTAGATGGGTTCTCGTCAAGCTTTATATCAATAAGCTGGCCGGGTTTAAGGGTAAATTCATCGGATGTCCTGTTTATATTAGTCATTCCGATTGCAGCACCTGCACCGATTGCCGTCAATAAAAATGCGATTACCAAAACTATTATCAACTTTTTCTTGTTCATGGTACGAACCTCCTTATCAAGCATATTATTTATACGACAGTTGATGTTTTTTGTTCCATTCGAATTCTATTGTCCAAGTTTTTTTTGATTAATCTGACCCAATGAACGTCATATGGTTCCTCGCCAGCAAAAAATAGTATACAATCAGGGGCGCCTGAAAAAAACGGGATTTTAGTTTTCAACAACGGCGGCAGCCGGATGGACTGAAAACATTCAATATATATTAGTTTTCAGTACATGTCCCGAATTGTTGGCGAGCTGAATCCGGCTGAACCAGGTATTGGAGCCGGCGAATGTGCAAGGTTTTTTGCTTTTTCACGGATAAATGCTTGCACCTGTGCTTATGGAAAATGTAAAATGAGATTATAAACAAGGCATTTTCAAGTTATTCATTAAGCCCTGATTATCATTGCAATCGGCTGGAACAGCCACTGAACCGGAGGATTTATGAACAAAAAGCAACGCGTCGTCAATTCGCTTAACCACATCGAGCCGGACCGAATTCCGTTCGAGGTTTCGTTTACAATACCCGAATGGCAGAAAATGGCCGCGTATTTCGGCGATAATAATTTCGAAGACAATATCAACAACCACCTGAAGGTGATCGATTACTCCACTCCCCACATAGAGTTGGAACCATCGCCAGGACATTTCATGGATCAGTGGGGTGTCGTCTGGAACCGCAGCGGACCCGACAAGGATATTGGCGTTGTTGAAAACCATGTTATAAAGGAACCTGATGCATTCGGGTTCGAACTTCCTGTGATTGATTTTGAAGAACTTGGTTCCAGGCTCACCCGGTTTTCCGAATCAAACAAGGATGTCTTCAAGGTGTTCAATATCGGGTTTTCACTTTTCGAAAGGGCCTGGACGTTGAGAGGAATGGAAAATCTCCTGATGGATATGATAGTATCCCCGGATTTTGTGCATGAGCTTCTTGACAGAATATGCGGCTTCAATATTTCCCTTGTCGAGTTTGCGGCTTCGTACGATATGGACGGAGTCTGCTTCGGCGACGACTGGGGCCAGCAGAGGGGACTTATAATGGGCCCGGCCATGTGGAGGGAGTTTATCAAGCCGCGCTTGAAAAGGGCTTACTCCGCCGTAAGAAAAAGCGGTAAATTCGTAATGCAGCATTCATGCGGTGATATCAGTGAAATCCTTCCTGATGTCATTGAGTGCGGGCTTCACTGCTACCAGACCTTTCAACCTGAAATCTATGACATCGCCGGGGTTAAATCCGAATTCGGAAATGACCTGAGCTTCTGGGGCGCCATCAGCACGCAGTCGATGCTGCCATTCGAGACCCCGGATGGCGTCCGGCGAAAAACAATCTCGATAATGAAAACCCTTGGACCCGGCGGAGGATATATAGCCTCGCCGACCCATGCGGTGCCGTATGACGTTCCTGCTGAAAATATAGCCGCCATGCTGGATGTATTTGAAAACCAGCAGAAATACCTTTAGTCTGAAATAAGAAGGGCGAATAAGTGGATAAAACTACAAAAGACTTCGATGCGATGGATGAAAACGAGATAATTACCCTTGCCAGGAACAATGACGAAGGTGCAATGGAATATATCATGTACAAATACCTGTATCTCGCAAGGGCAAAATCAAGGTCTTATTTTCTAACCGGAGCCGACAGCGAGGACATAATACAAGAAGGAATGCTAGGTCTTTATAAAGCAATCATGGACTTTGACTGTTCTATAACTCCATTTTTCCCTGCTTTTGCAGAGCTATGCATAACGAGGCAAATCCTGACCGCAGTCAAAGCGGCGACGCGGCAAAAGCATCAGCCTCTTAATTCATATATATCATTAAGCAAACCGGTCGGCGAGGGAGATGAGCGAACGCTTGCCGATATCCTGTATCAGTACGGGAACAGCAGCCCCGAAGACTTCATAATCAGTAAGGAAACAATGGGTCTTCTTATGAATAAAATAAAGGAAAGCCTGAGCAAGCTGGAGAACCAGGTGCTTATTCTGTATCTAAAAGGCGAGGACTACAGAAGGATATCGATACTGTTGGACAAGCCCGCGAAATCCATAGACAATGCTTTGCAAAGAATACGACGAAAAATTTCGGTAATCGCCGCAGGCATGTCCAGATGAAAAAATTTATGGACTAACTCAGCATGTTATGTTAAAATACAAATCGCTAATTACGCCGCTATAGCTCAGTAGGTAGAGCACTTCCATGGTAAGGAAGGGGTCATCGGTTCGAATCCGATTAGCGGCTCCAAAAACGGTCCGCAAGGACCGCTTTTTTATTGTCAAATAGTGTTGACCCTCTTAGGTTTTTGTTTGGTAAATCAACCCGGAATGTCATGTCCGGCACAGGCAGTCTGCATCCATATGTTTCGCAAGCTGATTTTAACGTCCGGCCCTAAGCAATCATACTATAAGGTGCTCGAGCCTGGGTTTATCGAACCCGACTATGATTTCTCCGTTGAAGTCTATGACAGGAACACCTCTCTGCCCTGATTTGCTGATCATCTCCATAGCCTGCTCCCGGTCCTTTGAAACATCGATGTCCTCGAACTGAACATCATTCTCAGCCAGGAATTTCTTTGCCATCTTGCAATAAGGGCATGTCGGTGTTGAATATACTTTTACCATCGTTTTTCTCCTTCTGCTCAATCTTCCAATGAAGATATGTACTTCTCGGCAAATATCGCCGCGACTGCTCCGTCGCCGACCGCATTCGCAATCTGCCTTATGCTTTTCCTACGCACATCTCCGCATGCATACACACCCGGGATGCTGGTCTCCATATTCTCATCTGTTAATATATACCCTTTTTCATCCATATCAACAGAACCTTTGAAAAGTTCCGTTCTGGGAATCATTCCTATGAATGCAAATATTCCCTCGGCGTCAATGGTCGTTTTTTTACCTGACTTCCTGTTCTTGATCACAACCTTTTCCAGGAACTTTTCACCTATAAGCTCCACAATTTCGGAACTCCAGGATACATTTATCTTTGGATTTCGAAACAGGGCATTCTGTCCGGCCTTTGTAGCCGTAAAAGAATCCAGTATATGGACCAGCGTTATCTTTGATGCGAATTTCGAGAGGTTCACGGCTTCCTCCACTGCGGAATTGCCTCCTCCGACAACCAGGATTTCAGCTCCCTGATACAAAGCGCCGTCGCATGTGGCGCAATAATGGATTCCCTTTCCCTGCAGCTCATCTGCCCTTGCAACAGTAAGGTGCCTGGGCTGGGCGCCGGTTGCTATAATCACCGACTTTGCATAATAGTCCGTGTCCTCGGTCGACACATGCCTGACACTGCCATTCAGGTCAATCCCCGTAACTTCCTTGAGTTCAATTATTCCCGCGCCGAATGATTCAGCCTGCTTCACCATGTTCTCCATCAGAGCGGGACCCTCTATCGGGCCATCGGTGCCTGCATAGTTCTCCACCGTATATGTCGTTGCCACTTGTCCCCCGGGAAGCCCCCTGTCGATTACAATGGTATATAATTTCGATCTGGCTGTATATATTGCAGCTGAAAGCCCGGCAGGTCCCGCACCCAGTATTATGACATCGGCCGTAACCTTCTGCCTGCTTATTTTGGGGCATTTGCCCCCAAGCACATTTTCAATCCTGCCCCTGAATTCGTCGGTCTCTATATATCCCCCGAGCCTTGAACAGGCTTCCTTACCTTCCTTCATGAATAAAAGCGTCGGCATGCTTCTTATTTTATATTTTTCCACAAGGTCAGGCTTATCCTTTATATTAATGGTTACGAAATTTATATCCTTTTCATAGATCTTGGAAAACTTGCCGTGCACAGGAACCACCACCTCGCAGGGCGGGCAATCATCGGTTATGAAAAGTGCGACACCCGGTTTCCCGTTGAAGTTCATCTCATCCATAAAATCACCTGAATCAACTGGTTTTTTGTTATTTTTCATATTAAGTATTATACCCGCTGATGACGTATATAATCACAATGAATCTGTTTCGATGACTATGTTTTGCAAAATCATGGACAGGGATCGATTATTATTGAAAGAAGATTTGCTTTTCATGTCCTTCGACCGGCCCGACGGTTCATTTTATTGTTTGAATGTGATATATTGGAAATGTAATTCACTAATCAGGGGGTTTATATGAAAAGCAAATCTTCTGTCTTTTACATCATTATGATATTGTCCGTCATGTCAGTGCTGTTTTCCGGATGCGGAGGCGACGGAGGTGATGACTCCGGCGACAATACGAATAATACCGGAACACCGACGCCTGCAGTAACCAAGGGTCCGGACAACCCCGGCCAATCGGAATCAATTGAAGATGTCAATTATATTAGTTCAACAGACGCCGCCGTCATGGCATATGCGGAGGCCGTGAAACTATACGAGGATGCGGTTCTTTGGAGCATGACCAACGGAATAAGCACCGCCTTGCATTACGACTGGACCAACACTGATTCATGCTACTCCTGGACGGTGGATTTCGTAAGTCCGCAGGCCAAAAAGCTTATCTATGTTTATCTATTCGGTAACGAGGTATCGAGAACACTTGTTGATGACAAGAGTAATTTTACCCTTGATCCATCGCTTCCAAAGGACAAGCCGCTCATATCCATGGCGAAAGCCGCTGCTGAGGTTATTGACAACGGAGGAGTCACCGGTCTCATGCCCGTAAATGTCGGGTACGGAGTCGACGGCTATTATGACAATGAATTTCCTTACTGGGGTTTTACATATAAGATTCCACTCGGAAACGGGGAATATGAAAGGCATTTCTATTATGTGAATGCCGTGACTGGCGAATTCGCCGAGGCAAAATACAAGAATGACGACAATGACGAAATCGGGCGGGAAGAGCTTGTGGTGAAAGATAAGGATCTTTCCCATTTGGCCTGGATGCAGGAACAGGACCTGACTCTTAAAAAATTCTTCACACTGATAAATGAAGGCAAAATGGAAGAAGCCATCGGAATGATGGATGATACCGCAGCACCCAATAAAAGCTCAAGGGATATGTGGGCGGACAGCTTTGCTTCAATAAGGGGAATGAAATTTGTCCTGGCCGGTTTTTCAAAAAGCGACGAGGATAACTGGACCGATGAGATCCAGCGCTACAAGGTAAAAATACAGATCCCGGAAATAGGTGATTATCAGCAGTTCGGATGGGATCCGGGCGAGAACACACGGTTCTTTACGCTGATGAAATACGGCGGCGAGTGGAAGATACATGAGATTTCCACCGGATTCTGATGGAATAAAATATGTTCCTGTTTTATGACTGCGCATAAATATCGTTGAATATTATTGATTTTTTTACATCCATGTCATTGCCGGGTACAGGAGCAATTTCATGATTGATATGGTTAAGCCCCTTTTATGCGGTTATAATGATTATAGTCAGGGGGGCGTTGTATGAACACATTTGTATTTTTTGATGATTTCATGATAAATTCAAGACGTGGAATCAGAAAAAGGATATTCAGTCCGGTTAAGGCGGGTGTCTTTTCACAGGATGGAATAACAGCCGGATCATCAGTGGTATATGTTCCGGAAAAAGGCCTCTATTATCTTTATTACAATTTTCTTCCCGACAGGAGCAGGGACTGGGACCGGGAATCCCATTATGCCGTAAGCGCAGACGGATTGAATTTCACTCCCGCAGGCAGGGTTCCGACAGTCAGCAACACCGGCGCATACATAGTATACCGCGACGACCACACCGGCAATCCGGAAGAAAGATACAAATGCGTCGTCATGAAGGTCAATGAAAAGGATACGAGCGAAGGCCGGGGATATGTGGCCGTCAGTCCCGACGCCCTGAACTGGAATACCGATACGGAATACCGGGTAAGCGAGCATGCCTCCGACACCTCAAACAATATTTTCTTTAATCCCGTACTTGGCAAATATCAGATAATCTGCCGGGGGGCTCATATAGACCGGAGGATAACCACTCTTCTTTCCGAAGACCTCAGGAACTGGACTGATCCCAGGGTCATTTTGTCACCCAATCCATTTGATGTCGAGTATACACAATATTATGGAATGACCGTATATCCGGAAAACGGATATCTTCTGGGTTTCCTCCAGCTTTATTACACTGACGAGGATGATACGGTCTGGACAAAAATGGCTGGCAAGGTTGACGTTGCATTGACTTACAGCTATGACGGCATCATTTGGAACCGGGTTTCGCACGAACCGATGGTCGAACGCCCGATGCCCCCGGATTTCGGCTTTGCCACGATATACTTTTCAAACATGAACGAGTCCCCCGATGGAAGGGAATGGATACTTGCCGCGGGAGGGGGCAGAACCGACCATGGCTGGGGCTTCAAGCCCGCATACCCGGATTCGGAACTGTCGGACTTTGTAAGGCAAAACGGAAACAACCAGCTTATGTTTTATAAAATAAGGAAACATGGGTTTGCCGGCATGGAATCATATGGACTCAAGGCGCGTCTGCAGATGAAAAGAATGCGGTTGGATGGAGGAAATCTTTCATTCAACCTGTGCGCTCCCACCGGAACCGTAAGATACCGGATTCTGGATCCTGATACGAGGATGCCATATGAAGGTTTTGGTTTCGATGAATGCATGCCGTTCACAGGAGACGACATCGGGTTTGTTCCCGTGTGGAATGGCGGCTCCGTCGGTATGCTTAAAGGTAGATTCGTAATGCTGGAATTTGAAATGCATACGGCCATCCTGTTCTCCGTAAGCGGGGATTTGGTCCCGGCTCATGGAATACAGCCCGAACCGATGCTGGGAATTCCAAAACCAATGAAATAGGAGCATAAAATGATAGTCAAAATTGGCAAGGAAAAGATTCTTTCGCAATCACCGGTCGAAATCCGGGACTGGGGTCCCTGGCAGTTTCCCCGAATTTTCGACGGAGGCGGCCTCATTTTTCTTGAATTCCATGTTTCCGCGGACAGTGCGAAAGCTTATGGCCATCCAAGGAAGTGGCTCTGTACGGCCGATAATGGGGAAACATGGACTGATTGCGAAAACGGCGGTTTGCTTTTGCCCGGCGGCGACCTTGTCAGGCCTCATCAGGAGAAAGCGGTTCCCGAAAAGGACGTTTTCTTGCCGGTGAAAATGGGACAATTCGAGAGTTACGGATTTGTCCGGAATTATTACGATTACAAGGATATTGACCCATTGTACATGCATTGGTATATACAGCGCAAAAGGCCCGGCGGGGACTGGCTTGTGGAAGAGACTTCAGTTGAACTTCCCGGGTGGACGATGTGCACCTCCGAAGGGGTCTTCCCTACAGGATATTTTCATCACTTCAAGCTGGATTCTGAAGGTGCGATATGGGGTCTTTTATACAATCATTTCATTAATGACGGTAAAATAAGCCCGTATTCCGCATCATGGTATTTGAAAAGCACGGACTCCGGCAAGTCTTTCCGGTTTGTAGGCATGGTTCCCTACAGTTATGACGCCGCCAGGGATCCGGGCGCCGCCAAACGCTACGGTTTCGGGGAGCCGGATATATGTTTCCTTGACGGCAGGACGGCGTTTTCACTCCACCGCACGACCGACGGAACCGGTATCGGGCCGATGTACATAACATGGACCCATGACGGCGGGGCAGCATGGACGGATCCGGAGTTCTATGACGACAGGGGCGTATGGCCGCAGACCGTACGGCTCGGAAATGGGGTCGTTCTGGCCGGATACGGAAGACCCGGCCTTTTCGTAAGACCTTACCATGAAGGCATATGGCATGACAGGATTGCCGTAGTCCAACCCATGGAGTACCAGAAGGACACTTGTTCATACTGTGCCCTTGCTGCGATTGGCCATGACACCGCGCTGATTGTATATTCAGACTTCAATTATCCGGGACCCGACGGAATACCGAGAAAAAGCATAATGATGAGAAAGATAAAGGTGGATGCCTGATGCCATTCGACGGTATTACGGTCAATGCCATTGCCATTGAGCTGCAAAAAGAAATAACCGGATCCAGGATTGACAAAATCTTCATGCCCGAAAGGGATGAGGTTGTTCTGAGCCTGCATAACTACGGAGTCACCCGCAGACTCAGGATTTCCTTGAATCCATCCCATCCGGGGATATTCCTAACAGGGGCGGGGTCCATTAATCCGCCGTCCCCCCCAAATTTCTGCATGTTCATGCGAAAGCATATTTCCGGAGGGATCATCAGGGATGTCAATAACTACGGTTATGAACGATACCTTTCGATTTCAATTGAGTCAAAGAGCGATCTCGGCGATATGCAGAACAAGACTCTCATGGTTGAATTAACAGGACGCAACTGCAATCTTATCCTGATGAATTCATCGGGTAAGATCCTTGACGCGCTCAAGCATATAGATTCCGCCATAAGCAGCGTCCGCGAGGTCATGCCGGCCAGGGATTATGTCTTCATTCCTTCACAAGGGAAACTTTCTCCTGATTCGGCAACTCCCGGTGACATCCTCGACAAGTCCGATACTCCTCTCGAAAAAGCACTTATTAGCAAAGTGACGGGATTTTCACCGGTCCTGTGCAGGGAAATTTGCAGCAGGAGCAAAATCGATCCCGGGAAATCCGTCGTGAATCTCTCTGCAACAGAAGAGAATTTCTTCAGGGCCGCCTTTGGGGATATTCTTCTTGACATAAGAACCCAAAGATTTTCGCCATGTGTCGTTTTGGATGATGCAGGGCTGCCGGCTGACTTTCATGCCCTTCGCCTGACTCAGTTTCCTAATATCAGGGAATTCTCCCGACTGAGCGATGCCATTGACTTCAATTATTTGAAAAAAAGCGAAATCACCGGGACGAATTACGGCAAGGCTGAATTGCGAAAGGCAATTTCAAGGAATATCGAGCGCTGTCGTAAAAAAATAGCCATACATGCGAATACATCGGACAACGCCGATGCCGTTGATGAATTCAGGGTTGCCGGAGAACTTATTACCGCCAATATCCACCAGATTCAAGTAAACAGCTGCAAAGCCGAGCTTTTCAATTACTATACCGGCGAATACACGACCGTAGCATTGGATCCCAACAAGGACGCCCCCGCAAATGCCGGGAAGTATTTTAAAAAATATAGAAAGGCCAAAAGCGCCCTTCTGAACTCAAGGATTCAGATGGAGGATGCAGTTTCTGAACTGGAGTACCTGGAAAGCGTCGAGCACAACCTTGCGGCATGCACGGGCGCGGATGAAGTGGACCAAATACGCAAGGAATTGTCCGAACAGGGATATATAAAGAAAAAGCATCCGAAATTCGTAAAAAAGGCGAAGGAAGCGGGCTTTCGTCCAATCAGATACATATCCTCCGAGGGATATGAGATATTCGCCGGAAGAAATAATTTTGAGAATGACTATCTTACCTTTAAATTCGCCAACTCAAGGGACCTGTGGCTGCATGCCAAGGGAACACCCGGCTCCCATGTAATCATTAGGAAAAAGGATAAGAAGGAGGAGCTTTTCCCTGATAAAACCATCAGCGAGGCAGCCGTAATAGCAGCCTATCACAGCAAAGCCGGTAAAAGCGGCCAGACTGCAGTGGATTATTCAGAAATCAAGAACCTCCGGAAACCGAACAACGCAAAGCCCGGCATGGTAAACTATTCGTTATATTTCAGCGCATACGCAACACCGGACGAGGAACTTGTTTCGAAACTGCGGGTGAAATAGAAACCCTAAGTCACTGGTTGATTATGATATCCTTTATCGACTTAATCTTTCCATACACCACAAGCTTGTCCCCTTCTCTGAGCACCAGGCTTGAGTGTGGGAAATTGATCGTTTCGCTTCCCTTGTCTACCTTGAGCACCTGCACATATGCTTCCTTAAGATGCGATTCCATCAGCGTCTTTCCGGCAAGCCCGCCCTCTTCACCCACGACTATCTCATAAATTCCGAATTCCGGGCTGATCTTCATTACCTGGGACATTGGATTTTTCCTTGTCGATTTATTTATTCTTTTTTCTATTATTCTTTCCACAAAGCTATTGAAGCGCGATGAGAGGAACCTGCTTCTTGTAATGAGGAATATAAAAACCAACAGAACAAACAAAACCACACCGACGCTGAGCATCGCATTCGTATCGGATATCAGCACATTGATCAAAACCGAAATAAGTGTTATCTGGGTAAGATAGCTTATCACCATCAGCCCGCTGGCTATTTTCCTCCTCACGGGATGCTGGGTTATAAGTTCGGATTCCCTTGTGGTGAAACCGGTGTGCGTCAATATGGAAATCGTCTGGAAACGGGCCTTGTATAAATCCATACCCGTGCTCTTTAAAAGAATCGATACGATTTCCACCACAAGCCACAAAAATACAAATATTACTGCAAACAGAATCAGACCCATTACATCAACCTCCTAAAGTGTTCTATCTATCTTACCATGCACTTCTTCCTTTTTCCGAAACCTTATTCCGCTTGAAATCGCATTTGTGGGACAGACAGGTTTGCATTCTCCGCACCTTATGCATTCAGCAGAAGCCGGATTCCTGTAAATCTCGACATCAAGCCTGCACTGCCGTGTACATCTGCCGCATTGAATGCATAGGTCTGAGTCCACTTCCATCTGGTAAAGGGAAACCTTGTTCATCCAGCCATAAATCGCACCAAGCGGGCATAATATCCTGCAGAAAGGCCTGAACAAAATCATGGACACCGCTACCACAGCAATCGCGATGGATACCTTGAGTACAAATAGCCATCCAGCGTTATCCAAAAGCCCGGGGTCGGCTATCATAAGGGGAAGCGCACCCTCCAAAGTACCGGCCGGGCAAATGTATTTGCAAAATGCCGGGCTGCCCAGCCCGGCAATGTTCACGGCGAAAAGCGGGAGTATAATCACAAATATCAACAGTACCGGGTATTTTACCCAGGACACTTTTCGCCAGTTTCCCTTAAGCTTGATTTTCTTCACAGGAATTTTGTAAAGCAACTCCTGCAGCAAACCGAAAGGGCATAGCCACCCGCATATCCATTTACCAAGAAATCCGCCGAAAAGCAGTATCAACCCAAGAACATAATATGAGAACCTGTATTTCCAACTGCCGAGCACGGCCTGCAGGGAACCGATCGGACATGATCCGAGGGCTCCCGGGCACGAATAACAGTTAAGTCCCGGTACGCAAATACTCTTCAGCTTTCCCTGATATATGGTTCCCTTCAAAAATCCGGTTATATAGGAGTTGGACACGACGGCTGAAACCGCCTGAATGATCTTCCTTCTCATAATATCCACCCGATGCCTATGCATTCAAGGCAGATTAGTATTGCTTTATTAAGAACATCAGTGATCTCATCCCTGAAAATGCCATACCCGACCATTCCCGCGGCAATCACTATTATGATGAGTCCGATGGTTTTCTTTTTTCCCACTTAAGCCCGGCCTCCGTTCCCATGCGGTTTTCAGCTGAAGTATTCCTTTGCGATTTTATCAAATGCCTGTAATGAACCTTTTATCGTATCAAGCCCCACGCAGAATGCAATCCTGAAATAACCGGGTCGGCCGAATCCCCTGCCCGGAACCACGAGCACATTATGCCTCAGGGCTGCTTCTACAAAATCCATTTCATTTTCCACCGGCGATTTTACGAACAGATAGAATGCACCTTCCGGTTTCTGGCATTCGAATCCGAGGGATGTCAGATGGTTGTACAATATATCCCTTCTTTCCATGTATATACCGGGATCGACGGCTGCATCGATTGCCTTGGCTACGATTCTTTGCACTATCGCCGGAGCGTTGACAAAACCGAGCGTCCTGTTGTTGAACACAATTGCCTCCATCAGAAGTCCGTTTTGCTTTAGTTTCGGACTGACTGCGACATACCCTATCCGCTCGCCCGGCAATGCCAGTGATTTGCTGTAAGAATTAACGACAATTGCATTTTCGAAAATTCGAAAAACAACCGGAAGTCTGTCGGTTCCAAATACGATCTCGTTGTAAGGCTCGTCACTGACCACAATTATATCTGTTCCGTACTCGCTTTCCTTCTCCTTTATTATATGCGCCATTTTTTCCAGGATTTGATTCCTGTAGATTACGCCCGTCGGATTGTTCGGGGAATTTATCAGTACGGCCTTAGTTCCGGAATTTATAGCCGTTTCGAACGCCTTTGCATCTATCTGGAAGTCTTTATCGGTTTCCACAATGACCGGCACTCCCCCTGCATTACCTATGTAGAATTTGTATTCAGCGAAATATGGGGCGAACATTATGACTTCCTCGCCAGGATTCAGAATCGACTTGAAAACAACATTGAGTCCCGCCGCCGCCCCGCAGGTCATGCAGATGTTCTCCGCGGAAATCTCCATTTCATACGACCGCGACAGCTTCCTGGCTATGGCATTCCTGACAAACAGGTATCCTGCGTTCGACATATATCTGTGCGTGCCGTCTTCCCGGCTGGAAGCTATCTCCCTGATTGCATTGATGACTTCCTCCGGAGGCTCGACCTCAGGATTGCCGATGCTGAAGTCATAGACATTTTCATCGCCGTATATCTGCCGCAGCTTGTTACCCTGTTCGAACATAGCGCGTATGAACGAAGCGTTTTTCAAATCCGCGATAGTCTTATTTGAAAACATCCGACACCCCCCGGTTTTTTATTGATTATAACACAAGCCCGCATCAGGCTGTACCCGTGGAATTCCTAATCGCTCAGCATTTTGAAAAATATTAAATACATACGCGACCGGACGGAACCGTGCGTTGCCGGCCGGATTTTTGAATGGCCGGCCATGGCCGTTTTCATTTGTGAATTGAAAATACCAGCAGCTTCCCGCTCTTTATGCTGATGCTGGCATAATCCGATACTATAATGTTGCTTATACCCGTCGTCCACCCCATTCCGGCGGTTTTGTCTTCGAGAGGGTATTTGAATCCCTTGAGTGTAATTCCTTCAACCTTGTCGGACGCCGCGAGGATGGACACGGTCAATCCTATTTCCCCCTCAAATATGGTTTCATGGTCGCAAAGCATTATCGTATTGATGTCGTCGACAATTCTGCCCAGGACTCCGCATTCATTTATATAAATCAGCAAACGTATGTTGGCAAGCCCATGGTCGCTTCTCAACCCCGTGGCGCAAATCAATGTTATATCATCCGCGCCTGCCTCCAGCGCCTTTATGACAGCCAGGTGGGTGTCGGTCAAATCCTTTTCCTTCGGCGACACTATCACTTTAGAAACGCCGGTATCCGCAATAACCCCTTTGTCGACGGAATCCATGTCCCCGACTATCAAGTGCGGCCTGATGCCGTAGAAAAATGCATACTCCGCACCCTTGTCGGCACATACAATTAAATCGGCATCCCCCATGATCTTAAGGGCTCTTTCTTTTTTGATCCTTTGTCCCCCGGAAATCACGACCGCCTTCATCCGTCTGCCATCCTTCTCATCAGGGAAACCGCGGCAGCCGGGTTCCCGGCTCCATATATGCTTGACCCGGCAACTATCACATTTGCCCCGGCATTGACTGCATCACGCACATTGTCCATGGTTATGCCTCCGTCAACCTCAATATCCAACCCCGGGTTCAGCCTGTCAGCCAAAATCCTGAGCTCCTTGATTTTTTCAAGGCTGAATCCAATGAACTCCTGTCCCCCGAATCCCGGGTTTACGCTCATTATCAAAACCATGTCAAGCTCCGGTAAAACATACTTCAAAGTGTTGACGTCAGTAGCGGGATTGAGTGAAACAGCCGCCTTTGCTCCAAGCGACTTAATGAATTGAATGCTTCTTTCCAAATGGATGTCTGCTTCCTGATGGATACAGATTATATCCGCCCCGGCTTCTACAAAGGACTCTATGTGCCGGTCCGGATCTTCTATCATAAGATGGACATCCAGGGGAAGCTTTGTTATTTTCCTTATGGCGGCAACCACAGGTTGGCCAATGGTTATGTTCGGTACGAACCTTCCGTCCATGACATCCACATGTATATAATCCGCCCCGTCATTTTCCACCATGGATATTTCCGCGGCGAGCCTTGAAAAATCGGATGCAAGTATTGATGGCGCTATCTTAATCAATTCAGTACCCCCTCATCTTTATTTCGGCCTCCTTGGCCTGCGAATATATTTTAACATATCTTTCAATCCTGTATCCGGATATCCTGCCTTCGGAAGCTGCCTTTCTGACCGCGCAGTCAGGCTCATTGATGTGCCTGCAGCCATTGAATCGGCATTCTTCGGATAAACCCACGAACTCCCTGTACAGATTCTTTATATTTTCAGGTTCCAAAAGCCCGGCGTCAAGACTTGAAAATCCCGGGGTGTCCACTATATACCCCCCGTCTGACTCTACGAACTGCGCATGTCTCGTCGTATGCTTTCCTCTTCCCACCCTGGCACTGAGGCTCCCGGTTTCCATAACTTGGCTTCCGATGAATTTATTAAGTATGGTTGACTTGCCGACTCCTGATTGCCCGGCGAAAACACATATCCTGTCCTTGAAATATTTCCTTAATCCGTCTATTCCGTCTCCTGACCTGGCATTTGTAAGTGCGATGCTGTATCCAGCCATTTCATACTGGGATGCAAGTGAATATATCTCTTCTTCATCCGCAAGATCTGACTTGTTTATGCATATGACTGACTCGATGCCCTTGCTTTCAAAAATACACAACAGTTTGTCTGCCAGATAAAGGTCGGGTGCCGGATCCGCGGCGGAAATTATAACAAAAGCCAGGCTGACATTTGCAACCGCCGGCCTGACCAAAACGTTCTTCCTATCATGTATTGACTGCAGATATCCCTCATTTTGATTATCATCAGTTATGATGAAATCAACATGGTCGCCCGGTAGAGGGGTAATGCCGGAATTCCTGAAAAGACCCCTGGCCCGGCAGCCAAAGGTGCCTAGGGCACTCTTCACGCTGTACAACCCGCCGATTCCGCTCAGAATTATACCTGTCGGCAATAAATCACTCTCCCGCCTTATTTCTATCCTTCAACGCCGGATGGTCCTCGTCCGGCAATCATTTCATCATTCCCCCACGGACGCCCCAGCCATGGAAGGATCGGTTTCTATAATCTGGCCACCTTCCATATCCTTGTAATCCTCATAATATAAAACAGTTTCAAAATTCAGTATGTTATTAAGAAGCACCCTGACCATGGTTTGACCGCCTTCTGGAATTTCAAT
>JAWOIG010000054.1:0-6035 GCA_046484775.1 Clostridia bacterium
GATTGCAGCATTTCAAGGGCGCTTGCAATGTATGTCCTTGTAGCAGCCGGGTCGATTACATCGTCGACATATCCTTTTGAAGCCGCCACATATGGATTTGAGAATTTTTCCCTGTACTCTTCTATTTTTTCTTTTCTGAATGCTATAGGATCGCTGCTTTCGGCGATATCGTTCTTGAATATGATGTTCGCCGCGCCTTCAGCCCCCATGACCGCAATTTCCGCCGTAGGCCAGGCATATACCGCATCGGCTCCCAGATGCTTGCTGTTCATGGCTATGTACGCTCCGCCGTAGGCCTTGCGCATTATGACATTTATCTTTGGAACGGTCGCTTCCGAAAAAGCGAACAGCAGCTTGGCGCCATGGCGTATTATTCCGTTGTATTCCTGTTCTACGCCCGGGAAATATCCCGGAACGTCAGTGAATGAAACCAGCGGGATATTGAACGAATCGCAGAACCTTATGAATCTCGCCGCCTTGTCGGATGAATTGACATCCAGCGATCCCGCCAGGTAAGCGGGGTTGTTGGCGACAATGCCGACGGTCCTGCCGTTTATTCCGGCCAGTCCTATCACAATATTTTTTGCGTAATCGGCCTGTATCTCCATGAATTCGCCGTCGTCGACGACTTCCCTGACTATATCCTTTACGTTATAGCCCGCGTTTATCGACCCGGGCATTATTTCGTAAATACGGGGGCAAAGCCTTTCCGGGCCATCGTTTGATTCGATTCCGGGCGCCCCCGAAAGATTGTTGTCGGGAAGATAGGATATCAGCTTTTTCAATCCTGCGATGCAGTCCTCCTCATTGGCGAACCGGAAATGGGCATTGCCGCTTTTTTCGGTGTGGACCTTTGCCCCGCCGAGATCCTGCATCGACACGTCCTCGCCCGTTACAGCCTTGATTACGGAAGGGCCGGTAATGAAAAGCTGGCTGGTTTCATCCACCATAAGTATGAAGTCGGTTATGGCGGGCGAATAAACGGCGCCTCCCGCGCATGGGCCCATGATTACCGAAATCTGGGGAATTACGCCCGATGCGAGGGTATTTCTATAGAAGATATCGCCGAAACCGGACAATGCATCGATTCCTTCGTGTATCCTCGCTCCCCCCGAGTCGTTTATGCTGACGACCGGTGCGCCCATCTTCATCGCCATGTCCAGGATCTTGGTTATCTTCTTCGCATGCATCTCGCCAAGCGAACCGCCTATTACCGTAAAGTCCTGCGCGGAAGCGAAAATAAGCCTGCCGTTGACATTGCCGTATCCTGTGACAACGCCGTCGCCGGGCATCTTTCTTTCCTGCATGCCGAAATCTATGCAGCGGGTTTCAACGAATGCGTCGATTTCCACAAATGAGCCTTCATCGAAAAGGGCGGACAAGCGCTCGCGGGCGGTCATCTTTCCCTTTGAATGCTGGTCGTCTATTTTTTTCTGTCCTCCGCCCATTTCAAGCTGTGTCTTTCTTGAACGGAGTTCATTGACTTTTTCACCCATGCCTTTTGCCTCCATTGAATTTCAAGCACCGCGTGCTGATTTTTGTGTATCAAGGCTAATTATATCCAAACACCACCCTGTATGCAACATAAAATGCCGGTTTTATTGTTAATTTATTAACATGGTTTTTTGGGAACCACACTTGGCGAACGGCATGCCCGCTTTATGACACCCGGTATTGTTTATTCCAGCTTGCTTCGCAGGGAAACGGACATGATCAATCCGATTGCGATGAAGTTTACAAGCATCGAGCTGCCTCCGGCGGATATGAATGGCAATGGAATACCCGTGACGGGCATGATGCCGATGTTCATCCCTATGTTTTCTATGAAATGGAACGCGAGCATCCCGGTCAGGCCCGCTGCCATCATTGAACCATATCTATCCTTTGCCCTGATGGCAACCCTCATGCACCAGAGCAGCAATACGGTAGTCACCAGTATCACGGACACGGCTCCGATGAATCCCAGTTCCTCGCCTATGACTGAAAAAATGAAGTCGGACTCCTTTACCGGTATCGCTCCGTTCTGCTGGCTCTGCAGTCCCTGGAACAGGCCGCTTCCCTTCAGGCCGCCGCTGCCGATGGCTATCTTTGCCTTCAGTGTCTGGTACCCGGCGCCCTGAACATCCTCAAGAGGATTGAGCAGTGTCTTGATCCTGGTCTTTTGGTAATCATCCAGCAGGTAATAATAGGTCAAGGGTGCCGCCACCGCCGTCAAAACAAATGCGGAGATGACATATCTGTAGCGGACTCCGTATACGAAAAGAACGGAAACCAGACCTACTGCGAAGACAACGGCCGTTCCCATGTCCGTCTGCATCAGGATAAGCCCTATGGGAGCAAGCGCCAGGACGGCTGACGCGGCAAACATTCCGAAGGTAAACTCTTCCCTCAGTTTTTCAAGTACGGCGGGAATCGTCATCATGTATGTTATCTTTGCCAGTTCCGACGGCTGGAACATGAATCCCCCTGCAACTATCCAGCTGTTCGAGCCGATTCCTACTACGTCCCTGCCGTATCCGAACGGAATCACATATATCAGCATAAGAAGAGTCCCCGCATAAAATATATAACCCAGTATCTTGTAAAAACGATAGTCGATGAAACTGGTTACAATGCATGCGGCTATGCCCAGACATATGCTAATGAGCTGCGTCCTGACGATGGTTGCGCCCGTGTTCATTGACGCCGTCGCACTGCGCAGGACAACAAAACCGAAGGCCGCCAACCCCGCGGCCAATATGAAGAGCACAAAATCGAATTTGCCCAGTATGCTGATTCCCTTGACTTTATTAAACAAAGCAGCCCTCGCTCTTATTCTTTATTACATTATCGTCAATACGGCATGAAATGGCAATAGCAACAAGTACAGCACTGATTGCTCAGTTTCCGTTTTCAATAAAAATCTTAAAAATCTTGATCAATCTTCATTAATGGGGTTTTTCATGATTAAATGGGGTGAAAAAACTTCAAAATCAGTTTTTCACCCCATATTATTCATGGCTGCTTTTCTGCGGAAAAATTGTTTCCGCTCCTGCCTTAAGCCGTTGAACAAAGTTCTTTTGATAATACACAATTAGCTCAGGACAAGAACCGGCTTATGAAGAATGATGCTATGGCCTCCTATCTTTCTATAAGTTTCTTAAGCTCGCCTACTCCCATATAATTTCCGTCGTCGTCAAATGAGGCAAAACTGACGACCACAAGGCCTTTATCCGTTTCTCCCACTTCCATTACGGTTCCGCCGGGCAGACCGGGAACTCTGTAGGTGTATTGGGTGATTTTCATTCTTCCGGATCCCAGATTACGTGAAGTGTCAACTGTTTCAACCTCATCCCATGAGGAATCCCATGATGCACCTGTAAAGAAAAACACCAAATATGAAACAAGCGTATTGGCACCATAGGCTTGTTCGGGTGGTATTTCCTCTCCATCTGATATTGCTTTCAAAACGTTTTCGTTGTTTTCATCGACCCACATTTCCAATACTTTGTTATCATAAGCGAGCCGTATATGCTCCGTTTCCACGCCGTTTATGGTTTCACGTCCATTAAAAGTGTAATTCATCAAGCTGCCGTCGATATCACATTCTATTTCTTTATATGCATCAGCCATCTCAAAGACAGTGTCAAAACCGATGAATTTCTTTGTGTCCTTTGCAGGCGTAGGCGTGGGTTTCGGAGTTGACTGCGCTTGCTGCGCACCATTTTTTATTACCGTCACATTAACGCTTACAGCAACTCCGGCATCGATGATGTTTATCATCATGACATCCTTGCCTTTTTCGAACATCTGTCCTGAATATCCCGCAAACGATATTGATTCGGAGCTTTTCTTCCAGCCTTCACCGACAGCCCAGTCATTGAAAACTTCAGATGCCTTGGAAGCTGATGCGTTTCCCGAATATATGGTTATCTGTGCGTCACCCTCCTTATATGATTGCAACCTGTTGAAGCCTTCGGATTTCAAATTTACAGAAGATCCACCCGAGCCGCAGCCCGCCAGAACCAACGCAATAACTAAAAAAACCGCAATAATTTTCTTTCTCATTGTAGTACCCCCTCCATTGAATATAATATTGTTATGATGATACTTTGATGCAAGGTTAGTTTACCATACATGATGATAACCATCAAATGAATATATTGCTTTGAAATTCAATAGATTCAACTGATTTCATTACTTTCAACAACCTATTCCCCGGCTAGAAAAAAGGCTGCCCATGGGCAGCCTTTTCGTGTCATCCGTTAAGTTTTATTGCTTCGCCGATAGCCTCGTCGAGTATGTCGAGTCCTTCGAGAAGCGCTTCCTTCGGTATGACCAGCGGCGGACTGATCTTCACTGTGGAGCCCGCTCCCACCGGTGCAAAGAACAGCAGTCCTTTTTCAACAGACAGCCTTACTATATCGTGGGCAAGGTCCGGATTCATTTCCCTGGTCCCCTTTTTGACCATGACCATGGCTTTTAACAGGCCGGTGCCCTTGCAGTTTCCTATGTATTCCGAATATTTTGCGACAATGCCTTCGATGCGGGCATCAAGAACCTTCCCCATCTCCGCGCTTCTTTCTATGAGGCCGTTCTCCATAATGTAATTTATATT
Source organism: Clostridia bacterium (assembly GCA_046484775.1). Taxonomy (GTDB): domain Bacteria; phylum Bacillota; class Clostridia; order DUPQ01; family DUPQ01; genus JAFGQE01. The sequence continues at coordinate 4,598 of JAWOIG010000054.1, forward strand.
GGCCAGCGCCGCCGCGCAGCAGACCGGATTCCCGGTATGCGTGCTTGTCATCTGATTTGGGCCGTACAGATCCATTACATCAGCCCTTCCCATGACCGCGGAAAGCGGCAGCGAACTCGAGATGCCCTTGCCCAGGCAGACCAGGTCGGCCTCTATCCCATAGTGCATATAGCTGTACAGCTTGCCCGTGCGGCCGAATCCCGCCTGCACTTCGTCGAATATAAGAAGGATATCATTGTCGTCGCAGAATTTCCTGAGTCTTGCGACAAAGCCCACGGGCATCAGCTGGGCCCATCCTCCCTGAAAGGTCTCGGGCATGAAAGCGGCTATCATGCCGGGCGCGATATCCTGTTCGGCCAGATACCCCATCCATGTTTCAAAGCATTTGTCATCCGAATAATCCGGAGCCGATTCATCAGCCCAGTCATATTTGAATGAATTGGGGAAAGGCACCTGGTTCATGTCGGGATCCTGATTGACGATCCATTCCTTCGACGACGGGGAGCCGCCGGCCATCTGGGATCCCATTGTCCTGCCATGGAAATCGTCGTTGAAAGTTATTATCTTTATCTTTTTGTCGCCGCCTTTTTTCCTCCCGTATGTCCTTGCAAGCTTGATGGCGCATTCGCAGGCCTCCGACCCGGTTGTAAGCAAAAATGCCTTTCCCAAAGGTTTCGGCGATATCTCCACCAGCTTTTCGACCAGCTGCGCGCGTATCTCCGTCGGGAAACAATAGTTGTGCATAAGCCCGTGCTCTATCATGGACATTGCGGCTTTCTTCACATCGGGATTCGAGTGGCCTGAATTTGTCACAAGGACGCCGGAGCTGAAATCTATCCACTTGTTGCCGTATTTGTCATACACATTGTAACCCTCCGCCCTGTCCCAGACGACCAGGGGTTGGCCGGACATCGAACGTGGTTCGAACCTGCGCAGCCTTTCTATCGTCGGAAGGCTTTCAGGCACGGGTATGTCGGTGCATATCCTTCTGTGCGGCGTCTCCACCCGTTTTGTCTTCATTGGTTCCAAACTGAAACTTTTAGCCATTTTTGTTTATCTCCTTTATAGATTCAATAATATATTGACGACCGGCAGCGTGGCAATGGACAGAACCGTGGAAAATCCGATGCACGATGCCATGAGTTCCTCATCCCCGCCCATTTCGCGGGCGAATACATAGCCTGAAACGGCCGATGGCGCAGCCAACAGTGTAACCCCTATGGATAGGTCTGCGGATCCAAGCCTGAACAGCAGTACGCCCGACAAATACGCGGCGAGAGGCACCAGAATCAGCTTGGCGGCAGACAATATTGCCACAAGTCCGATGTTTTCCTTCAGATACCGAAAGGTTATGGAGGCGCCTACAAGTACAAGCGCAAGGGGAAGCGCCGTTGCTCCCGCAAGCTCAAGCGTCCTGTCTATTGCCGTTATACCCAGT
>JAWOIG010000089.1:0-5290 GCA_046484775.1 Clostridia bacterium
TGGTCGGGATGACAGGATTCGAACCTGCGGCCCCCTGGTCCCAAACCAGGTGCGCTACCAAACTGCGCCACATCCCGTATTCATGCGAAATAAATTGTACCTTAAAGCGGTTTGGTTGTCCACATCGACTTACAAAAAGAAACGGAGCTGAATGCCCCGCTTCATTTATATATCGGAATGCTTTCTATGCCTGCGGCGTTGCTATCGGGACATAAACCCTTTTTGCCAGTTCTGCGTTTACCATGAACAAACCGTTCGGACTGTCCTTGACAAGTTCGAGATTCCTTACATTTTCTTCGGCATTTGCTTCTTCCTCAACCTGCTCGTCGATGAACCATTGCAGGAATGAATTCGTTTTATGATCCCTTTCATCAATGGCTGCGTCAACTATCTTGTATATCGACGCCGTTATATATCTCTCATGTTCAAGCGAGGCCTTCATTGCTTCAAGAGGAGACTTGTATTTGCTTGTCACCGCCTCGATGGTTCCAAGCTGAACAAGCCCTCCGACCTCGTTGACATAATTAAAGAATTTCATTGCATGATCCAGCTCTTCCTGGGTCTGGACCCTGAACCAGTTCGCCATGCCCTTTAATCCAAGGTTTTCAAAGTACCCTTCTATCCCCTTGTATAGATATGCAGAATGCAATTCCTTCTTGATCTGTTCATTTAGCAATCCCAAAATGTTTTCACTTACCATAATAACTACCTCCTTGTTTTATAAAGGATTTATACCCCCATAAGCAAGGAAGTTAACAGTCTTTGTTATAATAATTACCATGCAATGTGAACAATTTTTATATTGACGGGATATAGCCGTTACCCTCCAGCAACCCGCTGATCCTCAGCAAATAAACCGCCAGAATTATGACGAGTATAGTAAGTACAATAGCAAATATCACCTTTGGAATGCTGACGGGAGCCTTGCCGCTGAACCTGCCTGTCTGGCCATTGACCATATAACTGAAGGCTTTATTCCTATACCTGTATGAAGATATCCATATGGGGAACAATGTGTGCCTGAATTTGATATCCGAATAGGATGTCTTCAGAACAAGGTTCCTTACTTCATCAGCATTTATTTGCCTTGTTATTTCGTGTCTGAGGATTTGCACGGCTTCTTCCCGTGCATGCTCCCATCCCTCCTTGAGCCCGACCGCATATCTTTCCGCTGAAAACCCGGAGAGATACTCGGGCTTGTACTGAACAAGGCCTTCAATTCTGAATGGTTCCAATCCGGAAACTATTTTCCTGTTGCTGCTGTTCGAGGCATTTACAAGTATGTCGTTGAAAAACCGCGGATATGTTCCGCTAACCCTTCTCCAGCGGGTTTTCCTTACCTGCCTTGTTCTTCTTTGCGGTCGCCCGTCAACCATAACCGTATAGGATTCCGTAACATAATAATAGGTTCCCGCATCTGCCGTATATGCTGAAAAGGTGTTGGAATCATAAGTCCAATAAGGGATGTAGACTCCCCGTATCTTATCGCCCCTATATTCCTTTTTCAGGGAGCCGGGGGCAAAAGGCTTTTTGGATATCCACTTTTTAAATAGACTCCCGACCTGCTTTCTTGATATGGAAAACGGTATAAGCGACTCGGGTTTTATTCCCTTGAACTCGCTTATGCTGACAACATGCGCAGAGCCGCAGAAACTGCATATGTCGGCCGTGGCAGAACTTTCAAGGACTGTCTCTCCGCCACACTTTTCACATTTTACCAGCTTTGTATGTCCCTGCCAGTTTTCCTTGGGTTCATGATCAAGGGAGTCGACAAAATCATGCTCAGTTATCTCATCATCAATTTCTTCAATTTTGGTTATGCTTCCACAGTAACCGCATTTCAGCGACTGGGTTTCGGGATCGAATTCAACGGACGCCCCACAGGAAGCGCACGGGAATTGTTCCGTCTTTTTAGTGGATCTGTCTTCCATATGAGCGATTCCCCTTGAATAATAGAATTCCTATAAGGGCTGTCATTCCGTCTTGGTTCCGCACTCAGGGCAGAACTTGGCGTTTCCGGCCATCTCGGCGCCACAGTTGCCGCAAACAGCTTTCTGGGGACTGCCGCATTCAGGACAGAACCTTGCTCCTTTTTGAATGGGTTTACCGCATTTGATGCAGGCCTCCGCGCCCACACCTGCGGGTTTTCCGCATTCAGGGCAGAATTTGGCATTTTCCTGCATATTTGCTCCGCAATGAGAACATTTTACGCCGGCATGTCCTCCGCTGTTCATTGCATCGCTCATCGCCTTGCCCATGGCCACCCCGGCACCCATCCCCACTCCTGCTCCCGCAAGGCCGCTGCCTTCATTCCGGGCAGCATCGCCTATTGCTTCTGCCGTCTGGTACTGTGTATATTTCCCGATGTCTCCGACAACCCCCATCTGTGTTCTCTTATCAAGCACCTTTTCGACTTCCTCGGGGAGAGATACATTCTCGACATAAAGCGAAACAAGTTTCAGCCCAAGCAGAGTAAAGCGGGGTTGCAGGGTTTTTACAGCCTCAATGCCAAGCTCATCATAATTCATTGCGATATCCAGTATCGGAATATTTGATTCGGCAAGCGAATCGGCAAGGCCGGATACCAGCTGGCCTTTCAGTTGCCCTTCTATGTCAGCGGTATCGAAATCCGGAGTTGTTCCAAATATTTCCCTTAGGAATATGGCCGGATCGTCGACCTTGAAAGAATATATTCCGAATGCCCGCAGCCTTACTATTCCAAAGTCAGAATCCCTCCGTATTATGGGATTTGTGGTTCCCCATTTCCTGTTGGTGAACTGTTTTGTATTGATGAAATAAACATCGGCCTTAAATGGGGAGTTAAATCCGTATTTCCACGATTTCAAAGTTGTCAGAATGGGCATGTTTTGTGTGGAAAGCTCGTATCTCCCGGGTTGAAAAACATCGGCGATCTGCCCTTCATTAACAAATATTGCTGCCTGGGATTCCCTTACCGTAAGCTGGGCTCCCATTTTTATTTCATTTCCCTTTCTCTCGAACTTCCAGACTATTGTGTCGGTCGATGAATCAACCCATTCGATTACATCTATAAACTGACCTTTGATAAAATCCATGATTCCCATTTTATAATCCCCTTCCTGTTTTATATGCACAGGATAATTTTAACTGAATTTCAATATTATTTCCATCAAATGTATTGAATAATACGCTTTCCCTCCCAAACCCATTGAAACTCTATTTTTTAATTTGGCTTTTACGATGCCTTGCTGTAAAATTAATCCTGATATTGAAGGCGGTTATTATGGGAAGCGTCCTGACCGGACAGATCCGGAATTATCTAAATGAATATGATGCAATCAGACCGGGCGACGTCATTGCCGCAGGGGTTTCAGGCGGCAAGGACAGCATGGTCATGCTGCATGCCCTTGCGGATATAAGGAATTATCTCCCTGTCCCTTTCGAACTTAAGGCTTTCACTGTGTCGCTTGGTTTCGAAGGCATGGATTTGTCGCCGGTGTCCGAATTTTGCTCGGGTCTTGGAATACCACATGAAATAATCAGGACCGATATCGGTAAAATCGTATTTGATGCAAGGGATGAGGACAACCCGTGTTCCCTGTGCTCCAACATGAGAAGAGGAGCCCTCAACAATGCGGCTGCGGATGCGGGCTGCAACAAGGTCGCGCTAGGCCACAACAAGGACGATGTGATCGAGACATATCTGATGAGTCTTTTTTATGAAGGCCGATTCAACACCTTCAGTCCCGTCACTTATTTGTCCAAAAAGAACCTTACGGTGATAAGACCGCTTGCTTTTTCATATGAAAAGGATGTCCGCTATTACCGGAATATCCATGGAATCAGGACAATTGAAAACCTCTGTCCCGCCGGAGGAGCAACCAAACGGCAGGAAATCCGCGATATGCTCCACACAATGTCCTTGAAAAATCCGCATTTCAAACCCAATGTCTTTGGTGCTATTCTACGGAACCATGTATCGGGATGGTGAATGGTCAAAATAAACTTACAGTTTTTTAATGAGGTTCTTCAAATATTCCTTGAAATCGTCCTTAAGGTCGTCCTGCTTAAGAGCCATTTCAACGGTAGCCTGCAGGAATCCGAGCTTCTGTCCGACATCATATCTTTTCCCGGTGTATTCATATGCGTAGATATCCTGGCGTCCAAGCAGTATCGCAAGTGCGTCCGTCAGTTGTATCTCGTCATTTTTACCCGGCTTGGTTATGTCCAGACAGTCGAATATTTCCGGCGTGATTATATACCTGCCCATAATTGCAAGATTGGACGGAGCATTTTCCGGATCGGGTTTTTCTACCAGACTTTTTATCTTATACAGATCGTTTTTGTACAGACCGTTTCCCGTGTCTTCATATCCGACTATACCGTAGCTCGACACCGCCTCCCTGGCCACTCTCTGAACCCCGATGATCGAATTCCCGCACTCATTGAATTTATTTATCATCTGACCGATGCATGGTATTTCGGAATCTACTATATCATCCCCAAGCATAACGGCGAACGGCTCATTTCCGATGAATGATTTTGCCAGATGAATCGCCTGGCCAAGACCCTTCGGCTCTTTTTGCCTGACATAATATATATTGGCCATGTTTGAGATGTTCTCGACAATCTCCAGCAGGTCCTTTTTATTGCTGTGTCCGAGCATGCTTTCCAGCTCGTAGGATTTATCAAAATGGTCTTCGATGGCTCTCTTTCCCCTGCCTGATATGATAATGATGTCCTCTATCCCGGCGCGTACAGCTTCCTCGACAATATACTGTATCGTCGGCTTGTCCACTATGGGCAGCATCTCCTTGGGCTGGGCTTTTGTTGCAGGAAGGAACCTTGTGCCAAGTCCCGCTGCGGGGATCACGGCTTTTCGTACTTTGGTCATGATTTGCCTCCGGATTTGAAAAAATTCATAATTTATTAATAAATTTGGGTTTCTTTTTTAAACGATGTACTGTATACTTTAGCCAAGATATACGATTTTTCATTTATATTCCTCGTTGAACATATATCTTATATAATTTCATATCAGTTTTAAAGACACTCGAACATGAATTTATTATTTATATCATAATCACTGAGTGTTCTTTTTTTTGCCTTCATAACAGCGTCCTTCCTCTAAGCGCCCTTATCAAAGTTGCTTCGTCTGTGAATTCTATGTCCACTCCCATGGATATTCCATGAGCAATTCTCGTAACCTTTATTCCCAAAGGTTTTAAAATCTTCGGACCGTCTGGCCCTACGCGCCGGGCGACAGCATGAACCGCATCCACTGGCGCTCCACCGCGCGCCACGGCGAGAT
>JAWOIG010000131.1:0-8450 GCA_046484775.1 Clostridia bacterium
CAGTCCATGACCGGGGCGGAAAGAAACAATCCGAGGATATTGGATGCCTCAAGGAGAAAAAGGATAGCGCAGGGCAGTGGAAACAGCATACAGAATGTTAATAAGCTGCTCAAGGATTTCGAGAACATGAAAAAAATGTTCAAGGGAATGAAAGGCTCAAAAAATAAATCATTCAAAGGAATGAAATTTCCAAATTAATATAAATAACAGGAGGAACAACAAAATGGTAAAAATCAGATTGAAAAGAATAGGCGCGAAGAAGAGTCCTTTTTACAGAGTCGTCGTGGCTGATTCAAGATCTCCGAGAAACGGAAGGTTCATTGAGGAGATAGGAACCTATGATCCGATGGCGGACCCTTCATTATTTGAAGTCGACGCCGCCAAGGTAACCGATTGGATTTCAAAGGGTGCGCAGGTAACGGATACCGTCAAGGCGCTTCTCAAGAAACACGGCGTTTTGGAGTAGGTGGATAAAAATGAAAGAATTGCTTGAAATGATTGCCAAGGCCCTGGTTGACAATCCGGATGATGTAAGTGTAACTGTGGTGGAAGAAGAATACAACACCATACTTGAGCTTAGGGTCGCACCGGAAGACATGGGCAAGGTGATAGGAAAAGGCGGCAGAATCGCCAAGTCAATAAGGACGCTGGTCAAGGCCTATGCCATCAAGGAAAATAAAAGGGTTCTTGTTGAAATAATCGGCTGAGCCTGCCGCGTCCTGCGGTATTATTATGAAAAAGATATTTGAAATCGGAATAATCGCCGGTGCGAACGGATTGAAGGGGGAAGTGAAAATTTTCCCTTGTTCCGGTTCTCCCGGCAATCTTGCGGATCAAAAGTATTTTCTGGCTGACGGAAATCCTGTTGCAGTCGAGTATTCAAGAATTCAAGGGAAATTCATCGTTTCAAAACTTGAAGGAGTGGATGACAGGGACGAGGCTGAAGGCATGAAGGGTACGGTGCTGGGAATCAAAAGAGAAAATGCGGCGCCGCTTGCAGATGACGAATACTATATGGAAGATTTGATTGGATGCATTGTATATGAGGACGGCCGCAAACTCGGAACGGTTGGCGATATTCTTGAAACAGGCGGAAATGATGTTTATTCGGTCATCGATGATGAAGGCGGCGAAATATTGGTGCCTGCGATAAAGCAGGTTGTCGTAAAAATTGATGTTGACGGCCGAAGGATAGAAGTCAGGCTTCCGGAAGGATTGATGGATGATGATTACGTTTAATATCCTGACGATTTTCCCGGACATATTCGCCCCCGTTGAAAACGGCGTCGTAGGAAGGGCTGCGGCGAAAGGAATAATCAACATCAAAAAGATCAACATCAGGGAATTCTCGCTCGACAAACACGGAAATACGGACGACTATCCTTACGGCGGCGGGGATGGAATGCTTATGACCGCACAGCCGGTAATAGATGCATGGAAAAGCATAGGGAATCCGGGACTTACCGTATTACTGTCTCCGAAAGGTTCAAGGCTGGACCAGCGAAAATGCATAGAGTATGCCGCCGGATTTGAAAACATTACTTTGATCTGCGGAAGGTATGAAGGCATGGACCAAAGGATAATCGATTCAATAGTTGACGAGGAAATCTCGATTGGCGATTATGTCATATCCGGAGGAGAAACAGCCGCCATGGTGCTTGTCGATGCCGTTTCCCGTATGGTGCCGGGTGTTCTCGGAAATGAAAACGGAGGAACTAATGATTCGCATTTCAATGGTTTGCTTGAATATCCCCAGTATACAAGGCCGGAGATTTTCGAAGGCATGAAGGTTCCGGATGTATTGCTTTCGGGCAATCACGAGGAAATAAGAAAATACAGGCTTGCAGCAAGCCTTTTGGAAACATTCGGGAAAAGGCCCGATATGCTTGTCAAAAGAGGACTAAGCAGGGCGGAAGCTGAGTTGCTTTGCACGATAATTCCTGAAGAAAGAACGCGGATCATCGGATTGATAAAAGAATAGGAGCGAATATGTACAGATTGGATATTATAGGCCGGACCGACCCGGAGCTGGCGGAGGCAATGGAAGCCGAGGTCAACAGGCAGAGAAACAACATTGAGCTCATAGCAAGTGAAAATTTTGTAAGCGAAGCAGTACTGGATGCAATGGGCACGCCACTTACCAACAAGTATGCAGAAGGCTATCCCGGAAAAAGGTATTATGGCGGATGCGAATTCGTGGATATTGTGGAACAGCTTGCGATAGACAGAGCAAAGGAATTGTTCGGAGCGGACCACGCCAATGTGCAGCCTCATTCAGGCGCTTCGGCAAATCTTGCCGTATTCTTTGCTGTTCTTGATCCGGGAGACAAGGTGCTGGGCATGGATCTTTCATGCGGAGGCCATCTTTCACATGGTATGTCAAAGAATATTTCCGGAAAATATTTCAATGTCGTATCATACGGTGTAAGGAAATCCGATTCAATGATTGATTTTGACGAGATACGGGAAATTGCGATGAGAGAAAGACCGCGGTTGATAATTGCAGGCGCAAGCGCATATCCCAGAAGTTTGGATTTTGAGAAGTTCTCTGATATAGCAAAGCAATGCGGTGCTTATCTGATGGTTGACATGGCGCATATCGCAGGATTGGTTGCAGCCGGACTGCATCCGGATCCCATTCCCTATGCGGATTTTGTAACAACGACAACCCACAAGACCTTACGTGGTCCCAGGGGAGGCATGATTCTATGTAAAAAAGAGCATGCGAAAAAAGTTGACAGTGCAATATTTCCGGGTACCCAGGGCGGGCCGCTGATGCATATAATTGCTGCAAAGGCAGTTGCATTGAAGGAAGCGCTTGGCGAAGATTTCCGAATATATCAGAAGAATGTCATTGACAATGCGTCAGCGCTTGCGAAAGGACTAATTGAAAACGGATTCGAGCTGGTTTCAGGCGGAACCGACAATCATCTGATGCTGGCAGACCTTACGAATATAAGTATTTCGGGAAAAGATGCACAGAATATGCTGGATGAGGTGAACATTACCTGCAATAAAAACGGCATACCATATGATCCAAGGGGACCCATTGTTACAAGCGGAATAAGGCTTGGCACTCCTGCAGTTACGACACGAGGCATGGATGTTTCCGACATGAAGGTAATAGCCGACGCAATTTCGATGACCCTGAAGGATTTCAGCCATTCAAGGGAAACCGTGAAATCGATGGTAAGAGGACTGGTTGAGAAGAGGCCTTTGTACATTAAAAAGTTGGATTAGGAATATGACTGAGTTTGATTTAAAATCAAATCGGACAGGGTGGAATTATGATTGAAAAGCAGCCCCTGGCCTTCAGGGTGACACCTGAAACCCTTGATGATTTCGTGGGCCAGGACGATATAGTCGGCAAGGGGACTTTGCTGAGAAGAATGATTGAAGCGGACAGAATGCGTCCGATAATACTTTTCGGACCTCCCGGTACCGGAAAGACTTCGCTTGCAAGAATCATAGCAAGGACTACGAAATCCAATTTTGAGAAAATAAACGCCGTGACATCCGGTGTTGCGGAAATCAAAAGAATAATCAATGAAACAAGGAACAGCCTTCTGAACATGTCCGGAAAGACAGTTTTGTTCATCGATGAAATACACAGGTTCAACAAAGCTCAGCAGGACGCCCTTCTTCCGTCTGTTGAGGATGGTACAATCGTACTGGTGGGAGCCACTACCGAAAACCCTTTCTTTGAAGTGAACAAGGCGCTGATATCCAGGTCGTCAGTCTTCATGCTCAAGCCGCTGACCCCTGATAACATAAGGCAAATACTGATGAAAGCCCTGGAAAATGAAAAGAACGGTTTTGGAAACCACAATATTGAAGCGACCGAAGAGGCATTGGAATTTTTAAGTTCCTATAGCTCGGGGGATGCAAGGATTGCATTGAACGCCCTGGAGCTGGCGGTCCTGACAACCGATGTTTCGGGGGATGGAATAATAAGAATTGACGTTGAAACAATTCGCAACTGCCTTCAGAAAAAGGCAATCAGGTTTGACAAGAATGCAGAGGAGCATTATGACAATATAAGCGCCATGATAAAGTCGATGAGGGGAAGCTCTGCCGACGGTGCGATATTTTACCTTGCCAGAGCTCTTTATGCAGGGGAGGATATTAATTTTCTTGCCAGACGAATCGTAATATGCGCTTCCGAGGATGTGGGGCTTGCAAATCCGACGGCTCTTCTGGTGGCCCAATCAGCCGCAGAGGCGGTAAGGATGATAGGCATGCCGGAGGCGAGGATAATACTTGCGGAGGCAGCCGCATATGTGGCCGCAAGCCCGAAGTCAAATGCAAGTTACGCCGCAATGGAAAAAGCCCTGCATGATGTTGAAAACACTGATACCGGAACAGTTCCTATGTGGCTTAGAAACGCGCCTGTCGAAGGCATGAAGGAACTGGGGTATTCAAAAGGATACAAGTATGCGCATGATTATAAAGGGAACTATGTCGAGATGCAGTTCCTTCCCGATAAAATAAAGAATAATGTTTACTACAAGCCCACGAACAACGGGCATGAAAGGAAAATAACGGAATGGATGGAAGAAAGAAAGAAAAAGTGAGAAGGATTTATGCCTGGATTGCAATAGTACTGTTCATATTGTTGATTGTGAACATATCGACAATACAATTTCAACTCGGCATTTCACTGGGAATATATGTATTCATAATCATGTTTTATTTGTTTTTTCTCAGGAAAAAGAAACATGGCGAAGATGAGGCCGCAGGTAACAACGGGGATGGCGAAGAAGACAAACCCGCTGCAGGCGGCGAGTGATTAGCACATAATCCGACGGGTATCATTAAATAAGGAGTTTTATGATGGCTGGATTGATTTATCTTGATAATGCCGCGACAACAGGAGTCGACGGCGGGGTGCTGGAAAAAATGATTCCCTGGTTTGCGGAGAATTATGGTAATCCTTCATCCATTTATTCATTGGGCAGAGACGCAAAAAAGGAAATAGAAAATGCAAGGGAAAAGGTTGCCGCTGCAATTAACTCAAGACCGAATGAGATATTTTTCACGGGTTCGGGCACAGAATCCGACAACTGGGCCATCAAGGGAGCGGCCTATGCAAATGTAAAGAAGGGCAGACACCTGGTGACTACCAACATCGAGCACCATGCCGTTCTTGATACCTTCGAATATCTATCCAAGAATGGTTTCGAAGTAACATATGTGCCCGTTGAACCAAATGGAATCGTCGATGCCCGCAAGCTTGCGGATTCAGTCCGCGAAGATACTTCATTGGTTTCTGTTATGATGGCCAACAATGAGATTGGTACGATTCAACCCATAAAGGAAATAGCCGGTCTTCTTGCCGGCAAAGACATTTTGTTTCACACTGATGCGGTACAGGCGATTGGAGCTGTCGGGGTAGATGTCCAGGACCTTGGAGTGGACCTTCTTTCCTTATCGGCCCACAAGTTCCATGGGCCGAAGGGAACCGGGGCTCTCTATATCAAGAGGGGAACCAGAATTGAAAACCTTCTTCACGGGGGAGGCCAGGAGAGGACAAGGCGGGCTTCGACTGAGAATACGCCGGGTATCATAGGGCTTGGATATGCGATTGAAAAAGCCGTGGCAGGGATGGAATCGAGTTCAGCGGGAATCAAAAGAATCAGGGATGCGGTGGTAGAAAAGGTACTATCGGAAATACCTTATACGATTTACAACGGCGATCACGAAAAAAGGCTTCCAGGAAACGCAAACTTCGCATTCCGATTTATTGAAGGGGAGGGACTTCTGCTTTTCCTGGATTTGAATGGAATTATGGCGTCAAGCGGCTCTGCCTGCACTTCCGGTTCACTCGACCCCTCTCATGTTCTTCTTGCGCTGGGACTGCCGCACGAAATCGCACATGGATCCCTGAGGCTGTCCTTTGGAACGGACAGCAGGACTGAGGATGTGGATTATATCGTGGAAACAATAAAAAAAATAGTCGTCAGGCTGAGGGAGATGTCTCCGCTGTATGAGGACTTTGTAAAGTACAAAAAAATGGAGGAATAGATATGTATTCAGAAAAAGTCATGGATCATTTTTCAAATCCGCGGAACGTGGGTGAAATTTCGGATGCCAATGCAATCGGAGAAGTCGGCAACGCAAAATGCGGCGATATAATGAAGATATTCATGAAAATAGAGGATGATGTCATCAAGGATATCAAGTTCAAGACTTTCGGCTGCGGCGCGGCCATAGCCACAAGCAGCATGGCCACTGAATTGGTCATGGGAAAAAGTATCGATGAAGCGCTGGAGCTTACAAATAAAGCCGTTGCGGAAGCTTTGGGGGGTCTTCCGGATGTGAAGATGCACTGTTCGGTTTTGGCCGAAGAGGCCATAAAGGAAGCAATTTGCAATTATCTGAAAAGCCAGGGAAAGGACATCAAGGCTTATCATAAGTGTGACAACTGCTGCAGGGGCAAATGATGGGAGGACGTGTTCTTCTTGCTATGAGCGGTGGGATAGACAGCAGCGCCGCCGCAGTCATATTGATGAGACAGGGATACGAAGTGGAGGGATTTACCTTCAAAATCAAGGGGGTAAATTCCTTTTCTGTTGACAACGCTTCGAAAATTTGTCAAAAACTCGGTATACGCCATGAATATCACGACATTACCGAAATATTCAGAAATGATGTAATCGAATATTTCATGAATGAATATGAAAACGGCAGAACCCCCAATCCGTGCGTTATGTGCAACCGAATGATCAAGTTCGGACATATATATAACCTTGCAATGGAAAGAGGCTTTGATTACTCCGCAACCGGACATTATGCATCCATCCGTATTTCAGGTGGAAGACCGAGGCTTGCAAAATCAGCGGATTCTTCGCGCGACCAGTCATATTTTCTATACGTCCTTAAGGAAAACCAACTCTCCAATATTCTATTTCCCCTTGAAGGCAAAAAGAAGTCGGAGGCAAGGGAAATCTGCGGTTCCCTGGGGCTGATGTCGCCGGATTCCCGCGAAAGCAGGGAAATTTGCTTTATTTCCTCAGACTATAAGAATTTTCTCGCGGCAGAAGGACGGTTTGATTCAAAAAAAGGAATTTTCGTGGACATCAACGGGAAAGAACTGGGAATTCATGACGGAATATCAAACTACACCATAGGACAACGGAAGGGCCTCGGCATAACTATTGGAAAGCCTGCATATATAGTTGATATAAATCCGATAAACGGAGATATAACGCTTGGCGACGACAGTGATCTGTATAAAGATTCATTTTCAATAAAAGATGTCAATTTGATCAACGGTTGCATTCCCACCGGAAACGAATTGTATGTTAAAATAAGATACGGAGCCGCACCGGCGAGAATAAACGCAGTCACTGAGATGCCGGGCGCCGGATTCAAGATAAAGACAGATGAACCGCTGAGAGCTGTTGCGCCCGGTCAATCGGCAGTTATTTACCAAAACGATATTGTGGTCGGCGGCGGTGTGATTTTATGAATAATTCTGTGGAGGGTATCATGACGGACAGTAAAAACTACGAACAGCTGCTTTATAAAAGAAAAAATGCATGGAGTGAAATCGGTGAGAAGGAAACAGAGGAAACATCAGCCTTTTGCAGTGATTACGCAAAGTTCCTTGATGATTCCAAGACCGAAAGGGAATTTGCTTCAAACACCGTAAAGCTACTGGAGGGCGAAGGTTATATTTCTTTGAAAAGCGCTTTCGAAGCGAATCAAAAGCTTCATCAGGGAGACAAGGTTTACTACTCCGGCGGCGGTAAGTCGGTGATCATGGCCGTTATAGGAAAGGAAACTCTGGAAAAAGGAATAAACATGCTTGGATCCCACATAGATTCCCCCAGGCTTGACCTCAAGCAGGTCCCGGTATTTGAAGATACCGACCTTGCATATCTTAAGACTCATTATTATGGCGGAATCAGGAAATACCAGTGGCTTTCAATACCTCTGTCCCTTCATGGAACCATTGTCAGGGGGGATGGTGTAAAAATCGATGTAAACATCGGAGAAGACGACGGCGATCCGGTTTTCATAATCACCGACCTGCTGCCGCACCTGGCGAAAGATCAGAATGAAAAGAAACTCGGCGAAGCTTTTCCTGCGGAAAGCCTTAATATACTTGCCGGTTCGGTGCCGATGGATGCCGGGGATGCAAAGCATACCGTTAAGTTAAGGGTATTGAATTTGCTGAATAAAAAGTATGGGATTACCGAAAAGGATCTTATCAATGCCGAACTTGAAGTGGTTCCTGCATTCAAATCAAGGGATATCGGACTCGACAGGGGACTTATGGGGGCCTACGGCCATGACGACAGGGTATGCTCATATGCAGGTCTTCGTGCAATTCTTGCTGCAGGCATAACAAAAAAAACAAGTCTCTGCTATTTGTCCGACAAGGAGGAAATAGGCTCGGTGGGGAATACCGGGGCTCAGTCTGACATGCTTGAATACTTCATAGG
>JAWOIG010000166.1:0-28340 GCA_046484775.1 Clostridia bacterium
GGAGCATCAGGAAAACTTGAGCATTCAGGCAGAATATGAAGGTTCCGAATACAGGGGCATACCCTGTATAAACGCAACCGCGTCAATCGATGAAACAAGTGGAAGAATATGGATTTCAGCATGTAATGTCAATCCGGTTGAAACAGTCGATGTTTTGATTGAAGTCAACGGAGTCGAGGAGGTTGTCGTTACTTCTTCAAGAATGCTTGCCTCCCCTGAAATTACGGCATGCAACACGTTGGAGAATCCGGAGAATGTGAAAATAAAGGAATTCCGGGAAATCAAAGAAATAAAAAACACAATCACTTTCAGCTTTCCTCCGGGTAGCGTCATTACCATCGGAATAAATTGAAATATGATTGCATTAACAATAATGAATTCAGTCTATCCTGATGGAATCAATGAAGCTTTCTATTTCTGCTTTTTCCTCATCTGTGGAGTAGCCTGCCAGAACGACCAATGCATAGTTCCCCTTTGTAACCGCATACATTGCCTGGTACATTGAAAACTCCTCGTACTGTATTCGCATCACTCCTTTGGCGAACTGCCTTCCGTCGAGCCACAGTTTTTCCAGGGGCAGGACCTCTACGCCTACCCCGGCATTGCTGAAGATGTTCCTTGTAAAATTCAGGCTGTTCAGGACGTAATCTTCCTTGTCATATGTGTTGTTCACATACTTCATGTTTTCTGAAAAAATACTAATGTAAGGATTGAACTCATCATCGGGTTTTTCCTTGTATTTCGTTGCATACACATAACTGACAAGGGCTTCTAGGCTTAGGTCTTCAATAGTGCCGATATCAACGGGAGCAACCACTGTCTCGCCGTCCTCACCTAAGGTTGGCGATGTGTTCATATTGACAATTTCCTGCGGGCTGAGAAAAGTATAGTCCGGGGAAATATCCATTGAGAAGTTGAAAAACTCATTTTCATAATGGCCGTTTTCAAGTACGCCCCAGCCGAAGTCAGCTTCCTTCTTTTCCTTTTCGGCACATGCAGTAAAAGAAAAAAGCATAGCCATTGATATTGTGAAAGCAATTGTTTTTTTATTCATTATCTATTCTCCTATTATTTTAACCAAAACCCGTTTTTGTCTCATCCCATCGAATTCGCCGTAAAAAACCTGTTCCCAGGGGCCGAAATCAAGCCGGCCATCCGTTATTGCCACGACTACTTCCCTTCCCATGACGGATCTTTTCAAATGAGCGTCTGCATTGTCTTCATATCCATTGTGCCTGTATCTGGCGTATGGTTTCTCAGGAGCCAGATTCTCAAGCCATTCTTCAAAATCCGAATGAAGACCGCTTTCATCATCATTTATGAAAACGCTTGCCGTTATGTGCATGGCGTTGCATAAAAGCAGTCCTTCCCTTATTCCACTATCATCAAGGCAACGGCGGACATCGCCGGTTATATTTATCAGAGCACGGCGTGTCGTTGTATTATACCATAGTTCCTTACGATAGCTTTTCATGGGGATCCATCCGTTTCCGCGGAATCATTCCGCATATATTTTTTACAGTAATATTATACCTGTTATTGCTGAAGATACAATCAAAATGACAGGATGGACTTTAAAACGATAGCCTGCGACAAAAACAAGAACACCTATGATTATCGGCACAACATTGAAAAGCGAGGAAACAAGGCCTGTTTCTCTGAAGGCAGGCATATTGATCAACGATATCAGCGCGAGCTCCGCACAAACGGCGGCAATCATTCCGGTCACAACCGGGCGGATAACCTTCATTATCCCATCTACATAATGATTGTTCCGATACCTGTTGTAGAAATGAGCTACGATAATTATGATGATTATTGACGGGGCCACAAGCCCGGCCGTTGCAGCTATCCCTCCGGCAATGCCGGCGGTGCGGTTACCCGCGAATGTCGCCATGTTTATTCCTATCGGTCCCGGCGTCATTTCGGATATTGCGATCATATCGACAATATCTGCGGCGGTCATCCAACCGTTTTTCGTCAGTATTTCGGTCATGAGAGGTATTGTTGAAAGGCCTCCGCCTATGCTTAGCAGGCCTATCGCGAAAAAGTTAACGAATAGTTCAATAAAAATCAAGAAGGCCTCCTTCTGACGATGAATGCATATATGGCGGCGCCGGCCATTGCACCGATTATTATTGCATAGGAAGGAACCCTGATCACCAATAGAAGAAGGAATCCGATAATCCCTAGCAAGTATGAATAAAGCGATTTGAAGGCTTTTTCTCCCATTTTCACTATGGCAACAAGGATAAGGGCGATTACGGCACCCCTGATTCCAAGCAGGGCCTTCTGCACATATATATTGTCCCTGTATGTGCTTATCAAGGAATAAAGGGCAGTCATAATGATCAGCGAGGGCAGAGTCATGCCTAGTGTCGCCATTATCGCTCCGGCTATCCCCGCCGTCTTGTAGCCTATAAAAGTTGCGGTATTTATTGCTATGATTCCCGGAGTGCTTTGGCCGAGCGCATAATAATCAAGAACTTCCTCGTCGGTCGCCCATTTGTGTTTTTCCGTTATCTCGCGCTGAATCATCGGAAGCATGGCATATCCACCCCCGAAAGTGAAAAGGCCAATCTTAAAAAAGGCAGTGAACAGTCTTATTGTTTCCTTGACTTTAGTATGTTGAATCATAATATAGCAGGAGCTATAGCTTGCCCTCGGCCTCCTTGTCAAGTCTTTTGAAAAAAGAGACCATGTATTCATGCCTTTTTACGGCAATTCTTTTTCCTTCGGAAGTATAGATGCGGTCCTTTATCTTCTCAAGCTTGACTTTGAACTCCCGGTAAGCGGTGTCTTCGCGGGTATATGATTTTGTATTTTCAATATCAAGACCGCGGATATGAACAGCCGCTCCAACTTCACCCGCAAAAACAAAAGCCCTACCGATTCCTATGGCGCCGATAGCGTCAAGTTTATCAGCATCGAATAAAACACGGGCTTCCGCCGTATCCGGAACCGAACCCTGTCTGTAACGATGGGACTCGATGCAATGTAGAATTTGGAGCATCATATCCTCTTGATATCCGATGGATTCCAGGATTGGCCTAGCCATTTCAGAACTGATGATTTCATGGGAAACCTTGCCATGTACGCGGTCCTGCTCATGTCTGCCGATATCGTGAAGCAAAGCTGCGGCTTCGACTATTTCCGGATCCGCATTCTCAAAGGCGGCAAGATGCAGAGCCATATTGCATACCCTTTCGGTATGCTCCCAGTCATGGCTTCCCCTGCCGCTGTCAAGTATTTTACGGGATTCTTCACGAACCCTGTCGAGTTTATGCATAATACAGTTATTATACACCAGCAGAAGAAGAACCGAAAAGAGGAACAAATACAAATGAAAACTGCAATACCGGTGGAAGTGGAAAACCTGTGCTTTTTATTATAATATAGTATAGTAGATGAATTGACAGCATGGGAGGAAATGGTGGGCAAAAAGGACGAATCACATCTGGAGGACATTGGCCGGTTTGCATCGCTTTCATTTTCGGGCGAACTCGGGAAGTACTTTTTTCTGATTGTCTCATCGGCGCTTGTAACAAATTTTTTCGGAGCGGAGATATTCGGACAATACACTTATATAATATCTTTCTTAACGATAATCATGGGAATTGCAAAACTTGGAATGGGTGATGCTGCACTTTACTTCATTCCAAGGCACGATGAATTTGAGCAGAAGGAAAAAACAGCTGCGGTTACAGCTTTCACATATATGGTTGTTTCGGCAGTCTCAGCGTTTCTAACATTACTTATCATATTTTTTTCCGTACCGATTTCAGAGCACTTGCTTAACTCAAGGGAAAGCAGCCGGCTGCTGATTGCGATGGCTCCCTTGGTTTTCATAGAAACACTGTACGGGCAGACAATGTCTGTTTTCAGAGCGAGGAAAAGAATAGGAAGGTATTCGCTCATAAGGAACATCATTTACCATGTTGTGCGCATTTCGGCAGTTCTTATTGTCTTTCTCATTTTTGGAATCAGAAATGTTTACGGCATAGTGATCCCAACCTATGTCTCATATTTGTTTGTCCTGGCATACAGCCTGTGGTATCAGGTGAAGGAATCTATGATAGGCAATCCCCGAACATTGTCAGGCACCGAGAAAATCAAAATGGTAAGGTATGGTCTTCCTCTTTTTATGGCTGCAATAATACACGTGCTGCTCAGACAGGCTGATATTTTGATGATTGGCTATATAATCGGTCCCGGGCAGGTGGCGGTTTACAATATTGCGGTCCAGGTCTGTACGATAATTCCGTTTTTCAGCGTATTGGCAAATGTATTCTTCAATCCAATGGTGTCGTCATTGCACCATGCGGGGAAAAGGGTGGAAATGATCGGGACATATCAGGCTGTTTCAAAATGGATGTTTGCCTCTGGCTTGTTCATATTCCTGGGTCTTATGCTTTTCAGTGAAAGTGTTCTACATTTGTTCGGAACTGAATTCATTGCAGGAAGCACTGCGCTTGTTCTGGTTGGCTTCGGAGCGCTGGCGGGTATAATAACCGGACCATCCGCGGGAATGAATGCCATGACGGGTCATCCCCAATTCAACCTGATTGCGTCTTCAATCACTTTTACGGTCAATATAATTCTAAATTTAGTCCTTATACCGCGGCACGGCATCAACGGGGCCGCTGTCGCAACTCTCATATCTGCTTTTACGGGAGGAATCATATCCCTTGTGTTTTTATACAAAAAGCAAAAAATACAACCGTATACATGGATGCACCTTAAGCCGCTAGCTGCCGGAGCGGCGTCATATGCAGTAATTGCTATGATAAACCGTCATATAATGTGGCAAGGCATGACGGATGTAATCATCAAAGCGGTGCTCTATGCCGCATTGTTTGTCGGGGTGATGATTCTGCTGGGATTCGACGATGACGACCGGGTTATTTTGAAAAACCTAGTCAAGGGATTCGCAACAATAGCCCGCAAATTAAAGCAAGCCCCATGAAATTTGTTCCAAAAATAATTTATTGACACATATTTTAACGGTTTGTTATAATCTTTCTTAGTAGTACGGAAAAACAGATAAAAGGAATTTTACCGGTTTCTAGAGCAGAACGGCAGTATGGTAGTTCAGTATGAATTTCAGCTGACTCCATAAATAATTGAAGAAGGGGGTGCGGCCAATGTTAGGTATACCTGATTTGTCCATTTTCCTTGCGTACATTCTTTGTATTGCATCAGCCTTGCTTTGTCTTGTCTATGGAATTTTCATGTGGAACAAAGGAGTAAGGAAAGAAGAACAGGATGCGTTTGATGAAGAATTGAAATGGCGGGAAAAAGAAAACCTTATGGATGAAAAACTTTAATTGAAGGGGGGAATGCAAGTTGGTTGTAAAAATCATAATGGTAATCCTGTACCTCAGCATCGTAGGATACCTGGGGTTCATTGGATACAGGAATACGAAAACCACAAAAGATTATCTTATAGGAGGCAGGAAAATACATCCTGCGATAATGGCATTATCTTACGGAGCTACTTTCATAAGCACCTCGGCTATAGTGGGATTCGGGGGGAATGCGGGAGTGTTCGGCTTCAGCCTGCTTTGGCTGACTTTTCTGAATATTTTTCTCGGTGTATTCGTTGCTTTTGTTGTATTTGGTAAAAGGACAAGAAAGATGGGACATAATATTGATGCTCATACTTTCCCTGAATTTCTCGGCAAAAGATATAACTCCAGATTCATACAAAAGTTCGCTGCGGTAGTAATATTCCTGTTCATGCCCGTATATACTGCCGCCGTAATGATCGGGGCATCCAAATTCATAGAGGGAAGCCTCAACATCGACTACAATGTCGCATTGTTCTTTTTTGCGGCAATTGTATCGGCATATGTTTTCTTCGGCGGGTTGAAGGGCGTCATGTATTCGGATGCTTTCCAGGGAACCGTCATGTTTGTCGGAATGTCCATCCTGCTTATTGCAGTTTACGCCAAGCTTGGCGGCATTACCGCAGCACATCAGAAACTCACCGAATTATTCATGAATCCTGTTGTTGCGGAGCAAACGGCCGGTCTTCAGGCCGGAGGTTTTCAGGGATGGACGGCAATGCCGAAATTGTTTTCACAATACTGGTGGATAATCGTATCAAGCATTGTAATGGGTGTGGGGATAGGTGTGCTTGCCCAGCCGCAGCTTGCAGTCCGTTTCATGACGGTAAGGAGCGACAAGGAACTGAACAGGGCCATTCCGATCGGAGGAATATTCATACTAATGATGACCGGGGTGGCTTTCGTAGTGGGTGCCTTGTCAAATGTTCTTTTCTTTGAAACGCAGGGAAAGATAGCGGTGGCGGCCGCCGGAGGAACAGATGGAATAATACCGGCCTTCCTGAACAATTTCATGCCGGAATGGTTTATATCAGTCTTCCTTGTCGTCCTGCTGGCTGCCGGAATGTCAACGATAAGCTCTCAGCTTCATGCAATCGGAACTGCCTTCGGGCGAGACATGTTCAACACTGAGGGAAAGTCTGAAAAACAAGGAATGCTTGTATCCAGGATGGGTGTTCTCGCCGGTATACTGATTACTGTTTTCCTTGCCTACTGGCTGCCGACGGTATGGGACGGAGCAATAGCAATAAGCACGGGCCTTTTCTTTGGACTGTGCGGAGCGGCGTTTCTGCCAATGTATTTCGCCGCGCTGTTTTGCAAGAAAATTTCAAAGACGGCGGCAATTTCGGGAATGCTGTCAGGCTTTATGGTAAGCATGCTGTGGATGATGTTCTTCCATTCCAAGGAATCTGTCGTGCTAAAGGTGAGCCAGTGGCTTTTTGACAAGCCGATGCTGGTTGAAAAAGGAATGCTGCAGTTTGTCGATCCGATAATAGTTGCGCTAAGCGCATCCATACTGGTTACCATTGTTGTCGCGGCAGCGACGAAATCCAAATTCGAGGATAGGCATATCGAAATCTGTTTCAAGGGAATAGGGAAATAAAAAAGCAAAAATGGGAGACCATATTTATATCCGGGCTCCCTATGCTTTTACAAAGAACCGGACGGTGCTTCACGGCGACACAAAAGGAGATGCAGTTTGTGCATCTCCTTTGTTTATTTAAGGGGGGGGAATAACATCCCGGTTTAACTAAAGTACTTGTATAGATATTACCCCTGTTCCATGGCCATAAACATGAAACTCATATTTCTTTTCCAAGGAACTGGCTGTTGTACAGGTCGGCGTAAAATCCGCCTGCTTTCATAAGGTCGACGTGATTCCCGGTTTCAATGATATCTCCCTCATTCATGACAAGGATCAAGTCTGCATCCCTGATTGTAGAAAGCCTGTGTGCAATTACAAAACTGGTCCTGACTTTCATCATTTCAAGCATTGCATGCTGAATATAAGCTTCGGTTCTTGTATCTACACTGCTTGTCGCTTCATCAAGTATCAGAACCGTTGGGTTGGACAGGATCGCACGTGCTATGGTTATAAGCTGTTTTTGACCCTGGGATATATTGGAGGCTTCCTCATCAAGAACCGTGTCATACCCTTCGGGAAGAGTCCTGATAAAATGGTCGGCATGCGCGGCTATTGCAGCTCCGGTTACCTGCTCTTCCGTCGCACCCTCAAGGCCGTATGCTATGTTGTCGCGAATGGTTCCGTTGAACAGCCATGTATCCTGCAGAACCATGCCGAAAATACACCTCAGGTCTCCCCGTTTCATATCCTTTATATCAATGCCATCTATTGTTATTCTTCCCTTGGTGACCTCATAGAATCTCATCAGCAGGTTGACCAGGGTCGTCTTGCCGGCTCCGGTCGGCCCGACGATGGCTATCTTGCGGCCTTGCCTGACACTGAGATTCATGTCCTTCATAAGAATGTCTTCCGGTCCGTATCCGAACTCAACATGCTCAACCGACACATCTCCCCTGGGGTTTTCGATTACAACGGCGGCTTCCTTTTCCTGGATTTCCTCTTCTTCGTCAAGTATTTCAAATACGCGTTCGGAGGAAGCAACGGTAGATTGTATTATGTTCGCAATGTTGGCGGTTTGTGCGATAGGTTGTGTGAACTGCCTTGAATATTGTATGAATGCCTGTACATCTCCGATTGATATGGATCCCCGGGTAACAAAAATACTGCCGGCGACCGTGATTATCACATAGCCGAAGTTATTGATGAAATTCATTACGGGCATTATTATTCCGGATATGAACTGTGCCTTCCATCCGGCTTCATACAATTCCTCATTTATTTCATCAAACTCCTTGACTGAATCCTTTTCCTTGCCAAATGCCTTTACAATCTTATGACCCGTGTACATTTCCTCGACATGTCCGTTAAGCTGGCCGAGTGTGCGCTGCTGCCGGATGAACTGCTTTTGCGAATGTGTCGCTATTGACTTTGTTGCAATGATACTGAGAGGAAGGGTAACGATAGTTATCAGCGTCAGAAGAGGACTGATGGTAAACATCATTATTATTATTCCGACTATTGTAACAAAGGATGTAATCAGCTGTGTTAAGCTCTGCTGAAGGGTATTGCTTATATTGTCCATATCATTGGTAACACGGCTCAGAACATCCCCGTGGGCCCTGTCGTCAAAAAACTTCAGGGGAAGCCGGGAAAGCTTGTGATTCAAATCCTTCCTCATATTGTAAACGGTTTTTTGCGCGATGCCCGCCATCAGATACTGATTAAGGTAACTGAAGACGGAGCTTATGACATAAAGCACAATAAGCCAGAAAAGAATCAGTGCAATTTTATTGAAATCTATGGCCGCACCGGGAATTCCCTGCATTTTCAGCATTAGACCCCTGAAAAGCTCGGTTGTCGCCTTGCCAAGGATCTTGGGTCCGGCTATGCCCGACGCCGTTCCGAGGATTGCGAAAAACAGTACAATCATAAGCTGTAGTTTAAAGGGTTTGATGTAACCTGAAAGACGCTTCAGTGTTCCCTTGAAATCCTTCGCCTTTTCAGCGGGAGGCCTTATTCCGGGACCTCCTCCCATTCCGGGACCCTGCCTGCTTTCCCGGCTGCCGCCAAATCCCTTCATCGGCTTGTTGCCTGCATCCCGGGTTTCATCCGCGGCCGACGTACCTGCCGATGCATGGGGCGTGTTGTTTATCCGGGAACGGAGGTTTTGGGCGTTTTTGTTTTCATTGCTTTTCATCTTCATGCCAATTCCTCCTCTGAAAGCTGGGATGAAACGATTTCGCGGTATATTCCGCAGATACCAAGAAGCTCCCTGTGCTTGCCGATTCCGCATATTTCACCTTTGTCCAAAACAATTATGCGGTCTGCATTTAGTATGCTGCCGACTCTTTGCGAGACTATTATTACAGTTGATTCGGCTGTCACCTTCTTCATTGCGCGGCGCAGATTTGCATCCGTCTTGAAGTCCAGCGCCGAAAAACTATCATCGAATATATATATTTCCGGCTTTCTGACAAGAGCCCTTGCGATTGACAGCCGCTGCTTCTGTCCGCCCGACACATTCGTTCCCCCCTGGGTTATGATGGAGTCATACCCGCCCCGTTCCATTATAAAATCGGTTGCCTGGGCAATTTCGGCTGCATGGGCGACCTCGTCTTCAGTTGCATCGTCCTTGCCGAAGCGTATGTTTTCTATAACGCTTCCGGTGAACAAGGATGCTTTTTGTGGAACGAAACCTATTTTGGAGCGCAGATATTCCTGCGACATTTCACTGACGGGGATTCCGTCAACAAGCACGGTTCCGGACGCAGCTTCATAAAATCGGGGTATCATGCTTACAAGCGTTGTCTTGCCTGAACCGGTGCTTCCGATAATTGCCGTTGTTTCGCCCGGCCCCGTGGAGAAGGATATGTTCTTAAGAGCGGATTCTTCTGCCCCAGGATAAACAAAACTGACATTTTTGAATTCGACCCGGCCTGTGACTTCCGATGATGTCAATGGGTTTTCGGGATCATTGATTTCAGGAAGCATGTCGAGCACTTCATTAATCCTAACGGCGGAAACCGAGGCCCTTGGAAGGAAAATGAACATCATCGAAAGCATCATGAGAGAAAACATGATGCGCATTATATATTGGATAAAAGCCATAAGATCGCCCACCTGCATAGCTCCGCTGTCGATCCGATGGCCGCCGAACCAGACAACTGCAATGGTGACAAGATTGATTATCAAAAACATGACCGGCATCATGACGGCCATAAGCCTGTTGACCTGTATGCCGGTCTGTGTAAGATCCAGGCTTGCTTCATTGAAGCGGGCGCTTTCGTGTTCGGTTCGGTTGAAAGCTCTGATTACGCGTATTCCGGTAAGGCCTTCCCGAAAGACAAGGTTAACTTTATCAAGTTTTTTTTGCATTGCCTTGAACAACGGGATTCCTTTTTTCATAACTGCGAAAATAAGAAGAAGCAGAACCGGAAGAGCTACAACGAGTATCATGGCGAGCTCTGCGTCCTTTTGCACGGACATTATGACGCCGCCTATGAACATCAGCGGAGCGTAAATCATCATCCTGAGTATTATCAGCACGACATTCTGCATCTGGTTGATGTCATTTGTCGTACGTGTTATCAGGGAAGCTGTTCCTATTTTGTTGAACTCCTGGAGAGAGTAACTCTCGACACGGGAGAAAACCTTGTTTCGGAGGATCTTGCCAAAAGCAACGGCCGTCTTGGCGCTCAGATAGCTGGCGATGATTGTGAAGGCGCCCGCGGCCAAAGCCACAAGCAGCATCAGCCCGCCGATTCTAAGGATGTAATTCGTGTCGCCGTTCACTATTCCGATGTCCACGATGTCCGACATCAGGTTAGGAAGATACAATTCGGAGATGGCTTGAAGGAACACCAACATTGATATGACGGATATTGATATCCAGAATGGCTTTAGGTTTTTCAGCAGCTTTAGCATAGTGCTTCCTTTCGGGGCTAATTGTCCCTTTTTATTGAATCAAAATACATGAACACTTCATGTAAAAGTTCTGCGAGATGTTCGCTTTTTTCTTCACCCAGAAATTCCGAGAGTCCCATGAAAGTGGAATAAAACTCAGATGAGGCAGCCCGGCCAAGCTCCAGTCCCTTTTCTGAAAGCTTTATTCTGACAGCCCTTTTGTCGTTCCGATCCGCGCTCTTCTCAAGATAACCTTTTCTAGTAAGGCCTTTAACCAGCTGGGTAACAGTAGGCGGAGCGATGCCCAAAAGTATGCTTATCTGCGATACCATGAGACCCGATGGATTTTCAGATTCTGCTTTTATAATTGTATGCAGGACAAGGAACTCACTGGGGCTTAGTTCCCGAACATGACCGGGACGCCAATGTATCTTTCTGAAATGAGAAAATGCTTTCATCAGCTTCTGCGCCGATGGATTGATTTGACTGTCGATTTTGAGACCCTCCTTAAATAAATAGTTAAACAACCTAAATAAAGCTAGAGAAATTATAGAGTAAGCCGGCGCTTAAGTCAACAGCTGCCATGCAATTGATATAAGAACACAACCGGTAATTATAATCAAACAAATCAGGAACATTCGCAAACAACGAATCTAGCGACAAAGTACGACAAGGTAAAGGCAACAGCCACAGTAACAGTTCGAAATACAAAATTATTGACATTATGTATAATAAAAGTTAAAATTACATTTGCATTTTTCGGGCGCATAGCTCAGCTGGAAGAGCACCTGCTCCACACGCAGGGGGTCGTAGGTTCGAGTCCTATTGCGCCCACCATGGTAAATTTGCTGGTGTAGCTCAGCAGGTAGAGCAGCTGATTTGTAATCAGCAGGTCGGGGGTTCGAATCCGTCCACCAGCTCCAATGGAAACGATCATATTCTAAAACGCGAAAACCCGGCCAAGCCGGGTTTTTTGCTTATATGGGGTAAGAACGCATATTTGGCGAAAGACAATCGGCAACGACGCGGTGGTTATGTCAATTATGATGCGCACCATACAACCGCTACCACAGACCGGATTGAAACCACTGGTGCAATCCTTATCCATAACATAGCCGGACAAAGTCTCATTATTCAAACATGGCAATTTTCAGAATTGAATGGAAGAATCATGAAAAAACACTATTGGTATACTAAATCGATAAAAACAATAGCAAATATATACTAATGTTACTATTTAAATAACATTAGTATGTTCATAAAACCGATTGTCGCAAGTAATCTATATTGCAGAGGTGAATATGAGCGTATACAACTTGCTTGGGAAAAGAATAAAGGAACAGCGCAGAAAGCTTGACATTACCCAGGAAAAATTATCAGAATTGTGCAACCTCTCTCCTTCATATATAGGAATAATCGAACGAGGGGAAAAAAAAGTAAGCGTCGAGACGCTTATCAAGATTGCGAACGTTCTTGGGGTAAGCGCCGATTATCTTCTCGGCGACAGCATAGACTATTCAAATGAGTACTATGTTGACAAGGCCAGGGCATATCTGAACGATATGAACGAAAAGGAAGTCAAGTACATATATGAATTCATTAGCTCCACGCGGGATTTCATGGAAAAAAAGAAACTGGATGAAAAATAAGCAAAATCAGCCGCCGCCGACAGGGCGGTTTTTTTATATGCAAACAAAACGGCGTGGAGTATAATTGATTCATGCGATATTTAATTTTGCGGAGAGCTGAATGACAAGAAGAGAAAACTTCATAAGGACTATGAAACATGAAAAAACCGACTCGCTGATTCTGGATCTGGGAGGCAATCCGCTTTCGTCGATGGAAGGCAGCAGCCCCGAAAGATTGCTTGAGCTGCTCGGATATAAGCCGGTTGAAAAGGAAAACCTACCTTTTGGCAAGGGACATAGAATTGATGAAAGGATTCTTGAATACCTTGATATTGACACCAGGGCGGTCGGAACCATACTGACCCCTGCCGATTCGCTATACAAACGGCTCGGGAGCAATCTATATATGGATGAATGGGGAATAACACGGAAATACACGGGATTATACTGGGATATAGTCGATTATCCATTGAAAGGCGCGACCAGTGATGACCTTGACGATTACAGGTGGCCAAATCCCAATAGCGTGGATTTTTCACTTATCGAAAACTATGCGAAACGGGCAAGATACCTGTATGACAAGACGGATTATGTGATTTGCGCGGAGCACCCTGTTTATGGTGTTTTTGAAATTGGTTGCTGGATGTGTGGATTCGACGATTTCCTTATCAAAATGGCAATGGAAGGGGATTTTATTAAGAAGTTCTCTGAAATAATACTTGAATATCAAAAAACTGTATCGGACTATTATTATTCGGCTGTCGGACCATATATCCACTATACGTCAAGCGGTGATGATTTTGCCACGCAGGCGAGCCTTTTCATGTCGCCCGATATGTTCAGGGAGCATATAAAACCATATTTCCGGGAGCGGGTCAGGTTCACCAAGGGTTTGACGGATGCGGCATTCCTTCATCACTCCTGCGGTAACGTCCACGACATAATTGACGATTTGATTGATTGCGGTGTGGACATCCTCAATCCCATACAGCCAACCAACGAAATGATGGCCCCGGAAAGGCTGAAGAAAGAATTCGGAGGAAGGGTTGTTTTTCATGGAGGCCTTGACACTCAGCAAGTGCTTCCGTTCGGAACCGAGGAGACGGTCCGTGCAGCCGTTTATGAACTGGTGGAAGCAATGAACAGGGACGGTGGATATATATTTGCGGCAGCCCATAATATACAGCCCGACGTTCCACCTGAAAATGTCGTGCATATGTTCAGGGCGGCAAGGGCTGCAGGTAATAAATAGAGAACAATATGTTATAATCATTAGCGGGATCGGCCTGTCTTGCGCAATGCAGTAAAAATGAAGGAAGGTATGGACATGGCTTTATATTCAATAGTTATACCACTTTACAACGAAGAGGAAGTTATAGGCGAATGCATCAGAAGAGTAGTTTCTGTGTGCGACGGGATTGACGGTGATTGTGAAATAATATTTGTCAACGATGGCAGCGCGGACAGGACGAGGGAACTGGCAATAAATGCATGCAATAATGATAAAAGGATTAAATTAATCAATTTTTCCAGGAACTTCGGTCATCAGATTGCCATAACCGCGGGAATGGATAACGCATCGGGAGATGCGGTGATAGTCATGGATGCCGACCTACAGGATCCGCCTGAGGTTATAAACGAACTCATTAATAAATATAATGAAGGTTATGATGTTGTTTACGCCGTGAGGGCCCAGAGAAAGGGCGAAACGGTTTTTAAAAAGTTGACGGCAAAGGCTTTCTACAGGTTCTTAAGGTACATGTGCAACATTGATATACCGGTCGACACCGGCGATTTCCGGCTTATTAGCAGAAAGGTATGCGATGTCATGAAGACCCTGACCGAGCGCAACAGATATGTAAGGGGTCTTGTATCATGGGTTGGCTTCAAGCAGGCGGCAGTGGAGTATGTAAGAGAAGAAAGATTCGCGGGTGAAACGAAATATCCGTTGAAGAAAATGATAAAGCTGTCGCTCGACGGTATCACGTCATTTTCATCAAAGCCGCTTACAATGTCAAAGAACCTTGGATTCCTTGCGGCAGCAGCGGGCTTCATATATATGATAGTGGTAATATTTCAGAAATTTGTCTTTGGGAAAACCGTTCAGGGATGGGCTAGCCTTGCTGTCCTGATTCTGCTTATGGGCGGAATACAGCTCATCATGCTTGGGATAGCGGGCGAGTACATAGCCAGGATTTTTGACGAAAGCAAGAACAGACCGCTGTATATAATAGATGAAAAGTATAATTTCAACGGGGACTAGAATGATAATGAGCGATATGCATATGCATGGGAATTACAGCGACGGGGTAGGGAAGCTGTCGGATTTCGCATGCAGTGCGGAAGAAAAGGGAGTGCTGTCAGTCGGATTTTCCGATCATAGTCCGATTCCAGTTGAAAACACATGGTCAATGAAGCTTTCATCCCTTAATGCATATATAAGCGAAGCGAATGAAATAAAAAAAAGCGGATTACACAGCATCGATATTTTCACGGGGCTTGAACTCGATTACATGGAGGATGTTGATGTGTGCCGCTATATCGGATTCGAAGAACTGCCATTGGATTTCTTTCTGGGATCGGTTCATTATGTATACAGCCGCAGGCTCGGGAAGCATATGGAGGTCGACGGAACCTCAGATGAGTTTTTATATCTTGTTGAGGAAGGCTTCGAAGGCGACGCGGGAAAGGTATTCGGGACATATTATAATAGTGTGAGGAAAATGATCAGGGAATACAGGCCGAAGATTGCAGCCCACCTCGATCTAGTGTCAAAAAATAATGCGAATCACAGATTTTTCGACGAATCGAGCGAAAACTACCTGATTGAAGTTGAGAAGACGCTGGAGGTAATCAAGGAAGCCGGTGTGATTGTGGAAGTCAATGCAGGCGGCATGTCGCGAGGATACATGACAACCCCATATCCTTCAGGGAAGATACTGGAAAGATGCCGTGAGAAGGGAATAAGGATTGCACTGAACTCGGATGCGCACAAGCCCGAAGATATAGCCCATGGCTTCGAGGATATTATGAAAAAAATTCGTTCAATCGGATTCAGGGAGATAATGGCATTCAAAAAGGGCGAATGGACTGCTTTCAAACTTTAACTCACTGATTTATTGGTGTATAATGTTTTTCATTGTTGATCGGAGGAATAAATTGAGAATAACTGAGAAAACAGTAGAATATGTGGCAGGCCTTGCCAGGCTTGAGCTTTCCGGGGAAGAAAAGAAAATGATGTCGGCCCAGATGGGAGACATACTTGAATATATGGATAAGCTCAGCAGTCTGGATACGGGGAACACGGTTCCCATGGAACATTTGGAACAGGCAATCAATGTGTTCAGGGAGGATTCCGTTGTAAAATCGTTTGATAGGGATAGAATTTTGGCGAATGCTCCGGAAAAAGAAGAAGGGGCTTTCAAAGTGCCCAGAATAGTTGACTGAGGCGGATCATTGGAAATAGGAAGACTTACAATAAAAGATGTTTCAAGAATTCTCAGCAGCCGAGAGGCGTCTGCAGTTGAAATAACGAACAGTTTTTATGAAAGAATAGAATCCAAGGATAATAAAATCGGAGCATATATTTCCCTGTGCAGGGAAAAGGCACTTGAGGATGCCGCCAAAGCGCAAAAAAGGGTGGATGAGGGCGACGGAGGTCTTCTCAACGGAGTTCCCGCGGCGGTCAAGGATAATATGTGCACGGAGGGAATAGCTACGACATGCGCATCGAGGATGCTGGAAGATTTCATTCCGCCTTATACAGCGACTGCCGTGGAAAAAATCAAGGCAGAGGGAGCGGTCCTGCTGGGCAAGCTGAACCTTGATGAATTTGCCATGGGGAGTTCAACCGGGAACTCGTATTTCGGGCAGACAAGAAATCCATGGGACGAGGATAGGGTCCCCGGGGGATCATCAGGCGGCTCGGCGGCGGCGGTGGCTTCCGGACAAGCCATATATGCCCTTGGATCCGACACCGGGGGGTCGATACGCCAACCGGCAGCTTTCTGCGGAGTGGTCGGACTAAAACCGACGTATGGAACAGTTTCCAGATACGGGTTGGTTGCTTTTGCGTCAAGCCTTGATCAGATAGGACCCCTGACAAAAACAGTGGAAGACAGCGCCATTGTTTTGAATGCGATATCAGGAAGGGATCACAGGGATTCAACCAGTCTTGAATCCGGAATATCAGATTATACCGAAGGAATTGATGGCGGTATAAAAGGGATGAGAATCGGAGTGCCTTCCCAGTACCTTTCCGATGGGGTTTCTTCCGATGTCAGGAAAAAGCTTGGGGATGCCATAAAGGCTTATGAAAAATTGGGAGCCGTCTGCGAGGAAACATCGCTTGAACTTGCAGATTACGCAATAGCCGCATACTATATAATTTCATCCGCCGAGGCCAGCTCAAACCTGGCAAGGTACGATGGTATTAAATATGGGTATAGAAGCCCCGGATACACAGATTTGACGGATCTTTATAACAAGACCCGCAGCGAGGGATTCGGGCCCGAGGTAAAAAGAAGAATCATGCTGGGTACATATGTGCTTAGTTCGGGTTATTATGACGCATATTATAAAAAAGCGCTGAGGGTGAGGACCCTGATAAAAAACGAATTTGACACTCTATTTAAAAAGTACGATCTGATTCTTGGTCCGACTGCGCCGACGACAGCATTCAGAATCGGTGAAAAAGAAGGAAATCCGCTTGAGATGTATATGGGCGACGTATTTACCGTTTCGGTGAATATCGCCGGCCTTCCCGCGATTTCAATCCCGTGCGGATTGGAT
Source organism: Clostridia bacterium (assembly GCA_046484775.1). Classification (GTDB taxonomy): domain Bacteria; phylum Bacillota; class Clostridia; order DUPQ01; family DUPQ01; genus JAFGQE01. The sequence continues at coordinate 17,256 of JAWOIG010000166.1, forward strand.
GGCAACGGTCTGCCGGTGGGAATGCAGCTCATAGGAAAAGCATTCGGGGAAAAAACAATTCTAAAAACGGCGAAAGCATATGAAGACGAATTTCCTTTCCCACTTGCGGAAGAAGGGGAATAGCATGGATTATGAAGTAGTAATTGGTCTTGAAATACATGTTGAGCTTGCTACGAAATCCAAGATTTTCTGCGGATGCACTACGGAGTTCGGAGGGGAAGTCAACACCCATTGTTGCCCGGTCTGCACATCCATGCCGGGAACCCTGCCGGTTATGAACGAAAAAGCAGTGGAATTTGCCGCAAAGGCGGGACTGGCAATGAATTGCGAGATTGCTGAATTTTCAAAGATGGACCGCAAGAACTATTTTTATCCCGACCTGCCGAAGGCATACCAGATATCGCAGTTCGATCTCCCGATCTGCAGGGGGGGATATGTTGACATTGATATTGGCGGAACAATGAAACGGATCGGGATTACAAGAATACATATGGAAGAGGATGCCGGCAAGCTTATACATGACAGGCAGGGAAAAGGATCCCTTGTTGATTACAACCGATGCGGGGTTCCTCTTATTGAAATAGTGAGCGAGCCCGATATGAGTTCACCCGAGGAGGCAAGGAAATATTTCGAAAAAGTAAGGTCTGTACTTCAATACACGGCAGTCTCGGACTGCAGGATGCAGGAGGGGTCGATAAGGGCGGACGTCAATCTGTCGCTGCGTCCGGCAGGAAGTGAAAAACTGGGAACAAGAACGGAAATGAAGAACCTTAATTCATTCAGGTCGGTCTTCAATGCAGCTGAATCTGAAATAAAGAGGCAGTCAAGAATCCTGATGGAAGGCGGCAGGGTGGAGCAGGAAACAAGGAGATGGGACGACGATGCGGGTAGAAGCTTTTCCATGAGAATCAAGGAAGAAGCCCATGACTACAGGTATTTTCCGGAACCAGACCTGGTCCCGATAGTTTTGACAAAGGAGCTGATTGCCAACTATAGGGAATCGCTGCCGGAACTTCCCTGGAAGAGATTGGCCAGATATGTAGGGGAGATGGATATTCCCGAATATGATGCAGGAATCATAACGGCATCGGTTAAAACGTCGGATTTCTTTGATGAGGCCGTAAAGGCCGGGGCAGCTGCCAAGACAACCGCAAACTGGATAATGGGAGACCTGATGCGCCTGATGAACGACGCCGGCACCGAGGATATTCCTTTTGGTGGAAGCATGCTTGCTGAATTGGCCGAGCTTATAAAAGAAGGCGGAATAAACAACAATATTGCAAAGACAGTACTTGCCGAAATGTTCGCGACCGGCAAGGCGCCTTCTGCGATAGTGAAGGAGAAGGGTCTCGAGGTTGTCAGCGACCGTGATGAGCTCGGACGGATTGTGGACATGGTCATTTCCGGCAACCCGAAATCAGTGGAGGACTATATTGGAGGCAAGGAAAAAGCCATAGGGTTCCTTATGGGACAGGTTATGAGGGAATCCGGGGGAAAGGCAAATCCGTCCATGGTAAAGGAAATTCTGGCGGACAGATTGAAAAAGGCAATGGAATCATAAACGGGCGGTGTCCCTTTATGGCTTGTTATCGAAACATGTTTTATGTATAATGATTAGGCGTTTTAAGAAGAGAGGATGATCAATATGGGTTTTCTGGAAAAAATGATGGAAAAGGCAAAAAGCGACATCAGGACAATTGTTTTGCCGGAAACAACGGATATAAGGATTTTGAAAGCCGCAGCCGATGCAACGGCAAAAAAGATTGCGAATATAATCCTTATAGGCGATAAAAAGCAGATTGAAAGAGATGCAATTGAAAATTCGCTTGATATATCAGATGCGGAAATAATGGAAATCGATGGATTTCCACAAATGGATGAGTTCGTTGACAAGCTGGTCGAACTGAGGAAGCATAAGGGCATGACCATTGAAACAGCCCGGGAGATGCTCAGGAATCCGCTTGCATTCGGAATAATGATGGTGAAGATGAACATGGCGGACGGCATGGTTGCGGGAGCCATCAATTCAACGGCCGACACCCTGAGGCCGGCACTTCAGATATTGAAAACAGCACCCGGAACAAAACTGGTTTCAGCGTTCTTCATCATGTGCGTCCCGGACTGCAGCTATGGAGACAACGGAACATTCGGCTACGGCGACTGCGGGTTGATTGAAAACCCGGATGCAGAAGAGCTTTCGGAAATAGCGATATCCACCGCAGCATCCTTTAAAAGCCTCGTCGGAACCGAGCCGATTGTGGCAATGCTTTCTTATTCAACCTATGGAAGCGCCCAAAGCGAACTTACCGATAAAGTTGTCCTTGCTACGAAATTGGCACGGGAAAAGGCTCCAGGTCTTGCCATAGACGGCGAGTTTCAGCTTGATGCCGCAATAGTCGAATCAATCGGAAAGAAAAAAGCACCAGGAAGCAAGTATGCGGGAAAGGCAAATGTCTTGATTTTTCCGGACCTGAATGCCGGCAACATCGCATATAAGCTGACGGAAAGACTTGCGAGGGCAGAGGCATACGGACCTTTGCTGCAAGGAATCGCAAAACCTGTGAACGATCTGTCCAGAGGATGCAGCGCCGAGGACATTACCGGAGTAATCGCCATTACCGCCGTGCAGGCACAGAACATGGAGAAATAAATGAAAGTATTGGTCATCAATGCGGGAAGCTCTTCCTTAAAATATCAATTGATAGATATTGTGGAGGAAAAACTTCTGGCAAAGGGTTTGTGCGAAAGGATCGGCTTTGAAGACAGCGTCCATAAATATGCCAAATCCGATGGCTTCAGTACTGAAACCACTCTTTCACTTCATAATCATGTCGAAGCAATAGATGCAATGCTTCGGCTGCTTACAAACAAGGAGTTGGGCGTCATCAAGACCATGGATGAGATAAAGGCGATAGGCCACAGGGTCGTGCATGGCGGCGAGGCATTCAATCAGTCCATAATCATCAATGACAATGTTCTGGATATACTGAGGCAATGCATTGACCTGGCTCCGATACACAACCCGGCGAATATAATGGGAATCGAAGCCTGCCGGCAGGAGTTGCCGGGGATACCCATGATAGCTGTATTCGATACGGCATTTCACCAGACAATGCCTCCAAAAGCGTTTATGTATGCCCTTCCTTACGAGCTTTATAAGAAATACGGAATAAGGAAATATGGATTCCATGGAACCAGTCATAAATTCGTTATGAAAAGGGCGGCCTGTATGCTGGGACGTCCTGCCGAGGAATTGAAGCTGGTTTCGTGTCATCTGGGCAACGGAGCCAGCATCTGTGCGATAGAAAACGGTAAATCCGTGGATACAAGCATGGGGTTCACTCCGCTATCGGGACTGGCAATGGGAACAAGAAGCGGAACCATAGACCCCGCACTGATATCATTCATCATGGAGAAGGAAGAAATGTCCATTGAAGAAACAACCGCGTTCCTAAACAGAAAATCAGGCGTTTTGGGGATTTCGGGAATCAGCAGCGACTTCAGGGATTTACTGAAGGCATCCGGCAACGGTAATGTGCGGGCAAAGCTGGCAATAGACGTTTTTGCGTACAGGGTAAAGAAATATGTATCTGAATATATAGGCGTCATGAATGGTATCGATGCAATAATTTTTACGGCGGGGATTGGGGAGAACAACAGTCTTGTCAGAAAGATCGTCACCGACAATATGGAGTTTTTCGGCATTAAGTGTGATTCGGAAAAGAACAAGTCGGATATGGGGGTTGAGATGGATATAAGCACGGAAGATTCGCCCGTCAGAATTCTGGTTATCCCCACAAATGAAGAAATGGAAATAGCTCTGGAAGTCAAGAGGGTTCTCAATGCGTGATTCCGGATGAAAAACGGCCGTCATAAGTCCGCAAGGATGTAAAAAATTTTGACACAGGGATTAGGCAAGCCTATTGAAACCAAAGGTTCAGGGGTTGTTTTCAAGTCCTTGTCTGTAAAGCAATATTTCTTGACATACTCAAACCATAAAAGTATAATAGCACTTGACGGTTTTGGAAAGGGGAGTCGTATGCGTATCAATATTGCCGGAATAACTGGAAAAGACGGTGCGTATACAGAGGTTTCCATGGACATACCCGTGGAAGAGCTTGGAGCCGGAATTGCCGGTATAAGGCTCGAGGAAAACATACATGCCGACCTTAAGGCGGAATATCTGGAAGGCATGATAATGGTAAAGGGCAGACTATCCGGCAGATACTCGACAGAGTGCAGCCGTTGCCTTAAGAATATCAAGGGAAACATTGACATCGAGGTCAATGAGAGATTTGTGAAGATGTCCGGCGAAGCCCTTGATACGGACAACTACCTTTACGAAGGCGACCACATTGACATGATGGTACCGTTGATAGACAACATATTCCTTGGGTTCCCGGGAGCGATGGTGTGCAGCAAGGATTGCAAGGGACTTTGCCAGGAGTGTGGGGTGGATCTGAACATAACGGAATGCTCGTGCGTAAAGCATGAAATAAATATGAAAATGGAAAAACTGAAAGATTTTTTTAATCAATAAGTTGGGAGGTGTTATAAATGGCGGTACCCAAACGTAAAGTATCAAAGGCCAGAAGGGATAAAAGAAAAGCCAATTGGAAACTCGAAGCTCCGAACCTGGCAAGGTGCCCACAATGCCATGCTTTGAAGGAACAGCACAAAGTATGCAAGGAATGCGGTTATTACAAAGGAAAAGAAGTTGTTGATAAAACTGCGGAATAGTGGTTGGAAAAAGACAGCGCCTGGCTGTCTTTTTATTTATACCGGAAGTTCCTGCCGGAAGAATGCAAGCGGCCAGGGAATAATTGGGGAATGAAGTGAAGAATTACAGCAGGATTTTTGAAGTTGAAATGGGAAGCATAGCCTGGAAGGCGGGAATTGAATCGGGTGATTCCGTCATATCCATAAACGGAAGGCGCCTGAAGGATATCTTTGACTACCATTACTCTATGACCTATAAAAGAATAAGGCTAAAAATAAAAAAGAGAAACAGTATAGTCGAGAGAATCAGTATTTATAAAGATGAATATGAAGACATCGGCATATCTTTCAAAGAAGATCTTATAAATGGAGAAAAGAGCTGCTCCAATAAATGTATATTCTGTTTTATAGACCAGCTTCCAAACGGGATGAGGGAAACCCTGTATCATAAGGATGACGATGCCCGGCTTTCCCTGCTTCACGGGAACTATGTAACACTGACCAATACCGGCATGAATGAGTTGAAAAGACTGGCCAGACTACGAATATCGCCGATCAACATATCGGTTCATACCGTAAACCCGGAACTTCGGATAAAAATGATGTCAAATCGTTCTGCCGGGGACATAATGGAAAAGATGGCTTTCCTGGCGAAAAAAAAGATAACAATGAATACCCAGGCCGTATTGTGCCGGGGATACAACGACGGCGATGAGATGGTGCGGACAATCAACGAACTCTCTATGCTATACCCATATGTCAACAGCATTTCCATAGTACCGGTCGGGCTGACCAAATACAGAGGAAATCTTTACAGGCTTGAACCGTATGATAAGGACTCTTCCATTGAAGTCCTGGATATAATTTCCGGGATGCAGCCGGAACTTAAGGAAAGGCTGGGAGTCAACTTTGCATATGCGGCCGATGAATTCTATATAATGGCGGGAAGGAAAACCCCGGAATCCATAGAATATGACGGGTATCCCCAGATAGAAAACGGTGTGGGACTTCTGACATCCTTTGCCGATGAAGTCAGGGAAGCCGTTGGTGAAGAGGAGTTTGAACCAAGCCCCCGCAGGATCAGTATTTTAACGGGAGAATCCGCATTTCCCTTTATGAAAGAGATGTCGGACCTTGCCATGGGAAAATACCCGGGAATTGAAATCGAAGTATTTGCAGTGAAAAACAAATTTTTCGGCAAGGAAATCACGGTAGCAGGTCTTTTGACGGGGAATGATATAATAAATGCATTGAAAGGGAAGGATTTGGGAGAGGAACTGTTCCTGCCGGGTGTAATGCTTAAGGCGGACGAGGACATTTTTCTTGACGACATCACCCTGTCGGAGCTTTCGGAAGCATTGGATGTAAAAGTTACATCCGTAAATGTTTCCGGGTTTGATTTCATTAATAAAATAGCCGGAAGGAGACCGGATGCCTAAGCCGATAGTAGCGATTGTGGGAAGGCCGAATGTAGGTAAATCCGCATTTTTCAATTATATAGTTGGAAAACGCATATCAATTGTCGAGGATACCCCCGGAGTAACACGCGACAGGATTTATGCGCAGACAGAATGGAGAGACCGCGAATTCACCGTCATTGACACGGGGGGGATCGAGCCTTTTTCCGACGACCAGATTTTAAAGCAGATGAGGGTTCAGGCCGAGATTGCCATAGAAACAGCGGATGTCATCATACTTATGGCAGACATAAAGAGCGGGGTTACACCCGCCGATATGGAAGTAGCGCAGATTCTGTATAAATCCGGAAAACCCACCGTTATAGCTGTTAACAAAGTGGACCAGATAGGGGATACTCCGCCTGAGGTTTATGAATTCTACAATCTGGGGATCGGCGAAATATTTCCCATATCATCTCTCCATGGATTGGGGATGGGCGAGCTGCTTGATGCCGTATATGACCGGTTTGCTCCGGAAGAAACGGAGGAACTGGACAGTGACGAAATACATGTGGCAATAATAGGAAAACCTAACGCAGGGAAGTCTTCCCTCTTGAATAAATTCATAGGCGAGGATAGGGCGATTGTAAGCGAAATACCGGGAACGACAAGGGATGCCCTCGATACACCGGTTGAATACAAGGGAACAAAATATGTTTTCATCGATACTGCAGGCATAAGAAGACAGAGCAAGATATATGACAATATCGAAAGGTATAGCATAATGAGGTCATGGACCGCAATAGAAAGGGCGGATGTCTGTATAATAATGATCGATGCGCAGGACGGCGTCACCGAACAGGATACAAAGATAGCCGGATTTGCGCATGAAGAGGGAAAAGGAATCATAATAGCAATAAATAAATGGGATTTGATCGAAAAAGAAAACAGCACATACAAAAAGTTCATGGATCAAACGGGGCAAAAGTTTTCTTTCATGAAGTATGCACCGATCACAACGATATCCGCAAAGACGGGGCAAAGGGTCGAGGGGTTGTATGAAATGATAGAATCGGTATACAACAGCTGCTGTATAAGAGTTCCGACAGGAATACTCAATGACATACTTAATGATTCAATGGCCATGGTGCAGCCTCCTTCTGACAAGGGCAAGAGGTTGAAAATATTCTATATAACACAGATATCCATAAAACCTCCGACTTTTGTTTTGTTTGTGAACAACAAAGACCTGATGCATTTTTCATATCAGAGATACATCGAGAACCAACTAAGGGAGGCCTTCGGGTTTTTTGGAACTCCCGTCAGGTTCATTATAAGGGAGAGAAGCAGGGAGGAATAATCTTGGACATATTTTTGTTGATTCTTTGCGTTGCCTTTGGGTACGCTGTCGGGTCGGCCAACTCAGCGGTACTGGTCGGGAAACTCTATAAAACCGATGTTCGTACACAGGGAAGCGGAAACGCCGGACTTACCAACACATACAGGGTTCTTGGGGCCAAGGCCGCGCTGATGGTGCTTTCCGGGGATATCCTCAAAGGGGTTGTCGCTGTTCTGTTTGGACTTCTGCTCAAGGGCTGGGCCGGAAATTCTGCAATAAATGAGATTTTTGCGGTAACAGCCGGGTCATTTGCTGTTGTAGGGCACAATTGGCCGGTTTATTTCGGATTCAAGGGTGGAAAGGGAATTCTGACAACGGCAACCGTTATTTTCATGCTTGACTGGAGAATAGGCCTTGCCGGCCTTTTGATATTCACTCTCGTGGTTTTAACATCGCGGTATGTATCGCTTGGCTCGATAATAGGCGCAGCAGCCATTCCGGTCGCGGCAATCGCATTCGGCCGCGGAACGGCATTCATAATATTCATGGTGTTCCTTGCAATGCTTGCGATTTACAGGCATAAGGCAAATATAATCAGGCTGGTTCATGGTAATGAGAACAAACTGAAATTCAAGAAAGCGGGCAGCGCGAACAATGAAAACAGATGAGTTCATTTTTCTCAGAAATCTTAAGTACGAAAATCCGGACCAGATGTCAGCGCCGGCCCTGGCTTATATAGGAGATGCGGTATACGACCTCTTCATCAGGGGAAAGCTGATAGCCGAAGGAATTAGAAACACGGGAAGGCTTCATAGGACGGCGGTAGGCTTTGTCAAGGCTGTCGAGCAGAAAAAGGCATTTGGTGTGATTTCGGGAAGGCTCACAGAAAAGGAAAAGCAGGTTGCGCACAGAGGAAGGAATTCCAATATGGGTTCAATCCCGAAAAACGCGGACCCGTCGGATTATTCAATGGCAACGGCATTCGAAACGCTGCTTGGATACCTTTATTTAAAAAACGAAAAGGAAAGGCTTATGGAGCTTTTGGAAGCAGCTTCAGGAAAAGAAAATGATTGAAGAAAATGAAATAATTGCCGGAAGAAATCCGGTTATGGAGGCAATAAAATCAAATACCGAGATCAGCAGCATCATGATTGCAAAAGGCGCGGGTGAAGGTGCCATCAAGGCGATTATAGCTACGGCTAAAAAAAAGAAGATTCCGGTAAAGGAAGTTTCGTCCGTCAAGCTGGATGCTCTTGTGCCGGCGAAAAACCATCAGGGTGTTGTCGCCAGCATATCTCCGATAAAGTTCGTGTCCATGCAGGACATATTGAAAAAAGCAGCGGACAAAGGCGAGGACCCGTTCATTGTGATACTTGACGGTATGGAGGATGTGCACAATCTGGGGGCCATAGCCAGGACGGCGGAAGCCTGCGGGGTACACGGAATAATAATTCCAAAGCACAGGGCGGCCCCGGTTACGACGATGGCCGTCAAGGCAAGCGCCGGAGCATTGCTTTATATGCCTGTATGCAGGGAAACCAACATACCCATGGCCATGGAGCATCTGAAGAAAAAGGGATTGTGGATTGCAGGCGCCGACATGGACGGAGAAACAAAATATTACGACGCAAATCTGAAAGGTCCGCTGGCTGTCGTAATAGGCGGCGAGGGAAAAGGGATGGGAAGGCTTGTAAAGGAGAAATGCGATTTTAATATCAGCATTCCCATGGCAGGCAGGATGCCGTCGCTCAATGCCTCAAATGCCGCGGCAGTAATTCTTTTTGAAGCTTTGAGGCAAAGGTCCGGAAAATGAAGGAAATCCTGATAGTCGATATGGGGGCGGAGGATGATCGCATTCAACTCCTTTTTTGCCGCGGCTTCGCGGACCGCCTTTTCGGCGATGGTTTTGGTCCGGGTATAATGGGTATGGGTTTTTTCCGGATAAGGGACGGATTCGTCTACGCCTTCCATATCTTTACCGGTGAAGATCACGCTGGGTGAGCTGGTGTAGATCAGGTTTTTGACCCTGTTTTTTTTGCAGGCCTGAATCACATTTTGCGTACCCAGAACATTGGGCCGGTAATACTCCTCATAGGTTCCCCAGACGCCCGGTTTTGCAGCCACATGAAATACGAGATCCATTCCGGAGAATGCTTTTTCTACGGCATTCGGATCCGAAAGATCCCCCTGAATCTGATGAACGCCCAGTGCATCCAGATCCGGATAGGAATTTCGGGAAAAATTCCAGACCTGCTCTCCCTGTTCCACCAGCTTGCGGATGATGGCCTTGCCCAGAAAACCGCCTCCGCCGGTCACCAGTATTTTCCTGTTTTTGTCGCTGTCCATTTTATTTCCTTTGTTTCTCTGCCCGGATTGCCAGTTCTTCCCGATTGATTTTCGTCTGATGCCGGGTGTCCGTCGGCAGCTGTTTATGAAACAGAATCGTTTTGATGCCCTGGGTAATGACGTTCTTTTCCGCCATGGTCAGCAGTTCCGTTTCAATCCGTTTCTGATCCAGCGCATCGCTCTGTTCCAGTTCGACACATAGTACCGGTGTTTTGTTTTCCGAAGGCCCGATGCCGACAAGCGCACTTCGGCAGACATCCGGGTGGGCGTTGAAAATGGCTTCACAGGGGATCGGATAAAGCGTTCCCTTTTCCGTAATCACCCGATGGCTTTTTCTGCCGCAGAACCAGAAACGGCTGTTTTTGTCCATCCATCCGAGGTCTCCCATCCGGTGCCAGATTCCGCCTGCTTCCCGTATTTTCTGCAGGGCATTCCAATCAGGATTGTCCGGATAGTTTTCCGATACATGGCTGCCCTTGACGATGATTTCACCGATTTCCCCCTGGGGGACCAGAAGATCATCCGACAATGTATCGACAGGATCATCCGTGATTTGAATCAGGCGGACTTCCATATCGTTGATCGGCCGTCCGATGCATTCGCCATATCCTTTTTCACTCAGCCCTTTAGTCTCCGACAGGATTTCAGCGCTGCCGATGGACATGACCGGCGTGGCTTCCAGCGCGCCGTACAGGATATGCAGTGCGGCTGTTTGCGGCAGTGTTTTTTCAAACCGTTCCATACATACCGGCGACAGTGGTGCGTCCATGGAAATCACTCTTTTCAAAGAGGGAAAAGAGATGTTGTAATTCCGTGCATACTGTCCGACACGATCCAGCAGGGCAGGGGAGGCAAATATGTTGGTCACCCCCTGGTCAATGATGGTCTGAATGATGTTCTCCGGGCGGACAAGGGCCGGACGGGCAGGGTCCATATCCGGAATCACCGAAGTCAATCCCAGGGCCGGACCGAAAAAGGCAAAGGACGAAACCGTCACCAGATCGATTTCATCCGGGGCAATATCAAACCGGTCTTTCATGAGCCTGATCCGGGCAGCCAGATTGCCGTGGGTATGAACAACCCCTTTTGCAGGCCCGGTATTGCCGGGAGTAAACAGGATGGCGGCCGTATCATCCGGCTGCGGTTCGACAGCGGGCTCGGAAATCCACGGAACCTTCCGGATGTCTTCCATGGTCAGTCCTCCCCAGGGCAGCCGTTTTCCGAGATGGATAAAGATATGTACATCCTTGAAAACGCCCGGATGGAGTATTTTCAGGAACCGGG
>JAWOIG010000143.1:0-36312 GCA_046484775.1 Clostridia bacterium
GGCGACGTCCCGGAAAAATAGGTCGCTGCCGGATTTATATGGAGAGCCGCACTTACAAGGTGCGGCTCTTCCTTTGCCTATTTTCAAGAATGCGCGCTGATATTTTCAGACGCGGGCATTCCTTTACAAGGGGCATCCGCGCATATTTGCAAAAAAGAAAATGAATCCGGGAATCTTTATTCAACCGAAAGCCCGTGGATGTTGTGAAAAGCCACGGGGTTTATTATAATGTATTTCCAGACACACGAATATTGAGGTGGCGTGGCAATGAGTCCGGATGTTTTCGACAATAATACTGTTTCCGTGATTATGCCAGCGTATCAAAGCGAGGCATATATTAAAGAAGCCATTGAATCCGTTGTTTCACAGACTTACGAAGATTGGGAACTTCTCGTATACAACGACGGATCCACCGATGCCACTGAGTCCATTGCGGTATCTTATTCGGAAAAAGACCCGAGGATAAAGATTTTGGACGGAGGATCAAATAAAGGACTTGTAAATGCACGGAATTCTTCTGTTTCAGAGGCAAAGGGCCGATATCTTGCCTTTTTGGATTCGGACGACATTTGGAAACCTGAAAAGCTGAAGACGCAGGTCGAATTCATGGGAATCAATGATTGCCCTTTCTGCTATTCATCATATGAGTATATATATGAAAATGGTGAAAGAGCCGGGAAAAGAGTCAACCGGACGAAGAAAATGGCGTCATACGGGTCGCTGCTGGCGAACAATTATATAGGAATGCTGACGGTGATGATTGATAGGAAACAAATTCAACGCATAGAGTTCCCCATGATTCATCATGAGGATCTGGCGCTGTGGCTCAGGCTTTTGAAACAAGGCGTCGTGATGATGGGAATCAAGCAATCGCTGGCTTTTTACAGAATCAGAAAAAGCTCGTTGTCCGGCAACAAGATTAAGTCGGGGAAATGGAGATGGAATATTTACTACAGGGCCGAGCAACTCGGGTTTTTGCGAAGCACATGGTATTTTGTCCTGTATATGGTGAATTCCATTAGAAAAAGACCGTTGTTATGAATAGTATTATGAATAGGATATTGAACAGGGAACCTGCCTTTTATCAAAACCCCGGGGCTTTGGACAACCCTGCCGGATATCTGGAAAAACTGGACATAGGTTTTGAAGACATCATTGATGCCGGGCAAAGGTTGAAAAGGTTTGCGCCGCTTGTTTCAAGGCTTTTTCCGGAAACAGCGGGGGGCATCATTGAATCTCCTTTTATCAAGGCTGACAGGTTCAGGGAAAAAGTATACCCCGGCATGAAGGGCGGACTCTATTTCAAACTGGACAGCCATCTTGAGGTGGCGGGGTCGATCAAGGCCAGGGGTGGGATATACGAGGTCTTGAAACTAACCGAGGAGATTTTGACACAAAACAACCTATTGGATTACAAAGATGATTATTCGGTCATCGCGGATGATTCGATAAGGGAGTTTTTATCCGGATTTACGGTCAGTGTGGCTTCCACGGGAAATCTCGGCCTCAGTATAGGCATTATGTCCGCAAAGCTTGGATACAATTCCAGGGTTCACATGTCCGGGGATGCCAAGCAATGGAAGAAGGATCGTTTGACTGCCGGGGGTGTAACCGTGGTGGAGCATGACGGTGATTTCACTTATGCCGCGGCGATGGGCAGACGGGAAGCCGAAACAGGGAACAACATTCATTTTGTGGATGACGAGCGGTCCCGGAACCTGTTTCTGGGTTATGCGGTTTCAGCCTTAAGAATCGAAGGAGATCTTAAGATGCACGGCATAGAGCCGACACGGGAAAAGCCTTTGATCCTATATCTGCCATGCGGGGTCGGAGGCGCGCCCGGAGGCATTGCGTTCGGATTCAAGCATGTCTTCGGGGACAGGGTGAAGTGCTATATGGCGGAACCGGTATCATCGCCCGCCATGATGCTCGGGGTAATGACCGGCAGGTTCGGGAAGCTTAATGTAAACGAATATGGCCTTGACAATAGAACGGAGCTGGACGGACTGGCGGTTGCAAGTCCCTCGGATTTTGTTTCACCTATGATGGAAAGTCTGTGCGACGGGTTTTTCACAGTTCATGATGAAAAAATGTTCGAATACCTCTATTTATTGAAGGAAACGGAAGGAATAAGGATTGAACCGTCGGCCGCCGCAGGAATACCGGGGCCCGGCATTACGGGTCTGAATGACAGCGATGCGTTCCATATAGTATGGACAACAGGCGGATTGTTTGTACCCGGCGACATATATGATAAAATGTATTCCAGGGGGAAAAAGGCGTATGAAGACAGTCGGGATTGACCTGACCTATATTACCAATATCGAGGGTGTTTCCGGCGAGGAAGTTTTTTCGCTTGGAATTCTGAAGGGGCTCTATGATTCGGGGAGAAAACAGCAGATAATCGTATTCGCCAATGAAAGCACCAAGAAACAGCTGCAGACAATCTATCCGGGCATTCATGTGGTTTCGGTCAAAAAACACGGCAGAAAGTTTTATGGCCGCAGGTTGAAAATTCTTTTGCGAAGGAATCCGGTCGATGTGTTCTATTATCCCCACATACACAGCAGGATAAATGTCGGTCTCAAATGCGAGACGGCGGTAACTGTCCATGGAATGAAATCCAAGAAAATAACGCGGTCCGAATACAGGAGAATGAATCGAAGACTAAGGAAAGTGAATTTTATAGCCGCTGCAAGCGATTTTGTGAAAAACGAGATTCTCATAAAAAACAAAAGCATACCCAGCGATAAAGTTATTGTAATCCACAATCCGGTGACCGACCTCAGGCAAGGGGTCGACATCGTTCTGAAAAAGAAATTCATACTTGCGGTAAGCAATGATACTGCACAGGAAAATCTGATTGCGGTGCTGAAGGCATTCAACATGGTGAAGGATGAAATTCCGCATGATCTCGTGATTATCGGAACGGTTTCGGAAAAAAGCAGGGCATACAGGTATATAAAAAGATACGATATGAAAAGCAGGATCATAATAACCGGAATCATCAACCGCGACATACTGTTCGGATATTACAGGGATGCGGATCTATTCGTAAATGCATCGACTTACATGGGTTTCGGATATACGCCCGTCGAGGCGCTGGCCTGCGGGACCAAGGTGCTTACAACAAGGATACCTTCAGTATCGGCGATACCGGATGTTGAATGCGACGGATACATCAATAACCCGCACCGGTATCCTGAAATCGCCAACAAGATGCTGATAACGATTTTCAAGGGTGCGGAAAAGAGCATGCTGGAAGAACGCGCCGCAAAGGTAAGGTCATTTTACAGTCTTTCCGGGGCGGCGGAAAAATATGCTGCAATGATGGGTTTGTAGACGGAGGCTAATATGGGCGGAGAGGCAAGGCTCAGAAATTATCTTGTTATATTGCTTGACGGAGCGGTTGTTTTCCTATGCTTTTACATTGTCCTTTTATTGGGCAGCGGAGATGCATTTGAAAAGCTCATCGCCCTTAGGAAAATAATATATCTTCCAGTCGCCTCAACCGTTCTGATATTCATATTCACAGATATGTACAAAGTTATTTTCAAACGCTATGTGGAAATTCTGTTCAATTGCATTATTGCCGGAATAGCCGGCATCATTCTTTTCACGATATTTGTCAATGTCAGGGCATGGCACAGCGGAACGGTCCAGATATCGTATCTGCTGGTCATGCTGCTTCTGATCGGTTTTTTAAGCGGGGAAAGGATACTGGTTGAATTCCTGTACAGGTTCTTCATGAAGGTAAAGGGGATAACAATAATCGGCAGCATGGATCACTGCATGAAGACGGGTTATGAGTTTATAAAGAACCGCAGAAAAACCCATGAAATCCGTTATGTGATAGATTCTGAAAAGGGAATCGGGGATATAGGAAAATATCTTTCAAACACAGACATTGTGGTTGTGTGCGCGGGCGTTGAAAAAATCCTGCAGGACAGGATTGTGGAAATTTGCGCACGGTATGACAAGGTGGTATATCTCATACCGGAGCTGTACGAAATCAATACGATGAGACCCAGGCTTACACAGATCGACGATACGCCATACTTGTATTTTGACAGCACGGGACTGACAAGCGAGGAAAAGGTGATTAAGAGGATATTCGACCTGATAGCCTCCATTGTTCTGATAGTACCCGCATTCCCGGTTATACTGATATGCGCGGCAATTATCAAAGTCGAATCGAAGGGGCCTGTGTTTTTCAGGCAGGAAAGAGTCTCCAGCAATGGCGTTTTCAACATAATAAAGCTTAGGACGATGAAGGATGACGCGGAGAAGGAAACCGGTGCGGTTCTAAGCGGAGAGGGAGACGAAAGAACCACTCGGTTCGGCAGGTTCCTGCGAAAGACCAGGCTTGACGAGGTTCCGCAGATATTGAATGTTTTTATGGGAGATATGAGTCTGATAGGGCCAAGACCCGAAAGACCGGTGTTCGTCGAGAAGTATATTGAGATGCTTCCCGATTACGACAAGCGGCATTCGGTGAAGGCCGGTATATCGGGACTTGCCCAGATTATGGGGAAATATTCCACCAATGCAGAGGACAAGCTTAGGTACGACCTCATATATATAAGAAATTATTCGATAATCATGGATATAAAGATATTCTTTTTGACACTCAAGACGGTGTTCCTTGAGCCCGGCTCAGTCCTGGAAAATAAAAGGATTGATTACGCAGCTGAATTGAAGAACTACAATATCGAAATAATAGGTTAAATGCGGGGAATAACAGATTCTGTCAAGGTGTTCCGCTCCCAGCATTCGATTTTTTGTTTAAATATGTAAAATTTGGTGTTAAAATGAAAGAAAAGGACAGATGCAGGGGTGATTTTATGCCGGGCAGGTCCGAAATACTGAATGCAATTGAAGATTACGATTCAAAGAAACACTCTGAGGAATTCTATGACTTCTGTCTTGGAAAGATCAGCAGGGCCGTCGAGCCGGATGAGCAGCTCGAAAACGCCGTGCGCCATTTGTTCTATTGGTTTCTGGGTAAAGTACATGTTGCGGGGAACTCTCCCATTGAATCGGTTAAAGTTGGGGATACCCTCTATCAAATATCAGAGGCAGCCCCAAACAGCAAAGCCGGAATAGAGGAAGCGGTAAAGAAAGCGAACCTATGGGCAGGCCTTGCATTCAGGAACAACGGCCTTCCTTTTGAGAATTTTCAGAATTACGCAAAGAGCATAACATCGGGATCGATAGTCATGCCCGCATTCTTCATCCATATATTCAAACCGTATGAATATCCGATACTGAACGACAGGGTATGGGCGGCTTACCGCGACGAACTCGGAAAAAGCGTTTATATAAATACAAAACCGGCGAACTGGGATAATTATATGGAATATGCAGGTTATTGCAGCTATCTGAAACGGAAATTCGATCTGACGCTAAGGCAGATTGACAAGGGTCTATGGGTAATCGGCGACCGGTGCAAGGAGAAGGCAAGGAATACTGAAAGTACGGAGACGGACGGCGATGCCGGGCAGGTGGGTTTATTCAATTGATGTTGTCCGGATGATTCGGTTGACATAGACCGGCTGTTTTGTTAATATATTTCCAAGCAGACAGGAAGGAAGGCCTTCCGGGCGTAGAGCAGCATGCAGCGGGTCAATATGGCTCGCTTTTTATTTGGGGGAATTATTCGCATGAACAATGATGACGGGAAAAAAGCCAGGAATACAACAATAATAAGCTTCATAATTAACTGTATTCTGAGCGCCATGAAACTGGTTGTGGGAATAATAGGCGCCAGCGGGGCGCTCATTGCCGACGGGATACATTCCCTGTCGGACCTCGCAACGGATATAATCGTACTGGTAAGCATAAAGATAATTCAGAAACCGGCGGATGAATCACATAATTACGGGCATGGAAAAGTGGAAACCTTTGCCACGGTCATTGTCAGCATAGCGCTGTTCATAGCCGGCTTCTCGATAGGCAGGGACGGAGTAACAAATCTCATTGATATTGCGGGAGGCGCCGTCATGGGAACGCCGACAGGACTTGTAGTCATTGTCGCCGGACTGTCTTTTGTCATCAAGGAAATTCTTTTCAGATATTCAATAAAGGTAGGCAGATCCATAGGGAGCGAGGTTATGATTGCAAACGCCTGGCACCACAGGTCCGACTCCCTCTCATCCCTTGGCGTTCTGGCGGGTGCGGGGGGCGCATATATCCTGGGAGCGGACTTCGCGTGGCTTGATTCTGCTGCACAGGTGATCGTAAGCTTGTTCATATTCAAGGCGGCCTATAAGATTCTGGTGCCTAACATCGGGGAATTGGTTGATGCCTCGCTCGACGATGAGCATTTGGAGAAAATAAAGACTATACTTGCAAAAAATCCGAGTGTGCTTGATTATCACCATCTTCGAACAAGAAAGATAGGAAATATGCATTCGATTGACGTTCATATTCTCGTTAAGCATACGCTGAATATTAAGGAAGCGCATGACATTTCCACTGAAATCGAGCACAGGATAAAGGCAAGCCTTGACGGGGACAGCCTGGTTACAATACATATAGAACCTTATCTAAAGTCGGAAAAAATCTGACTTTGCAAAGGTTGCTTCCGGGAATGCAAAAATAACTGGAGAACAATCGATAAACGGAATCTAACAAAATCAATAACGAAAAGGAGACCGAATGATGGATTTTATGGAATTGGCAAAAACAAGGCAAAGCACCAGGAAGTTTGACGGGCGGGCCGTGGAAAGGGATTTGCTGGACAAATGCACGTCGGCTGCAAGAATCGCACCTTCCGCATGCAATTCACAGCCGTGGAAGTTCATCATCGTGGATGAACCGGAGCTTGTTAAGAAGGTCGCCGAATGCACATACGGGGGTGTGGTCAGATTCAACAAGTTCACGGACGACGCAGCAGCATTCGCCGTGGTTGTAATCGAGCCCGGAACATTTGCGTCAAGTGCCGGAGCGGCATTTACAAACCTAGATTATGCTATGATCGACATGGGTATGGCAGTTGAAAATTTTTGTCTTCAGGCCGCGGAGCTTGGAATAGGAACCTGCATTCTAGGCTGGAGCCGGCATCCGGCCATAGGAAGTCTGCTTGAAATACCCAAGGATAAAAGGCTGGGGCTACTGATAGCGATTGGGTATGAAAAAGATAGAAAAATAAGACCCAAGGTAAGAAAACCCTTCGAGGAAATATGTTCCTACAATAAATATTTATAGGAAAACTCAGGGTAAAACGGCGGATACAAAGTATCCGCCGTTTTAATGATAAAAAATGTAAATAATAGAGGATAAGTCGAGCCGATGTCGAAATAACATATATTGTAATATAAGGAGGACTTGTTCCATGAGTGATTTCAAGTATGAGATAGTGGAAAGGCTGGGGGTTCTGCAGGTTTCGTCCGGGGGATGGACAAAGGAGCTGAACCATATAAGCTGGAATGAAAGGGAACCCAAGTACGACATAAGGGAATGGTCTCCCGACAGGGCAAAGATGTCAAAGGGGATATCCTTTACCAAGGATGAAATCTTCAAGCTCAGGGAAATGCTGAAAGGCATTGGCTGAGGGGTTTCCCCTGAAAAATATCCATGTGTTGCGCGAAAAATGTCCGGAAGATGCCAATAAGACGTCATCCGGGCATTTCGCAATAATGACCATATGACCAGCTGGAAAGAACCCGGATTCTGGGCCATTTGATGTCTTTTCTTATTACCTTATGCCTATAACTGTCTTTTACCATAAACAGTGGCGGTTACATGATATAATTGTTTCTGAATTAATAAAGGCATGGTGGGAATATGATCTCAAAAAACATTATTGCTTCCGTATTGGAAGCAGCGGTTTCGACAGGCGGGGATTTTGCAGAGCTTTATATCGAGGATTCGGCCAGAGGAAGCCTGAATTTTTTGGACGGACAACTTGAATCAACCCAGACGGGACGCGATTTCGGAGTCGGAATAAGGATTTTCAGCGGACAAAACTGCATTTTTGCGCACACAAACAGCTTTGACAAGGAAAATCTGGTAAAAACTGCGCTAAAGGCAGCCCAGGCAGTTAAAGGAGGGAATGAGGCGTCCATCGCCATACTGAATGAACAAAAGGCCGGAAGCATCCATATAATAGGGAAAATGCCCGATACGGTTTCAAAGAAAAACAAGCTGGAATATATTAAAACGGCGTATAATGCCGCAAAGCAGTACGACCCATTGATCAAGCAGGTTTCTGCTTCGTATATGGACGCCATTTCGAATATTGCGATAGCGAATACGGAAGGTCTTTATATAGAGGACTCAAGGGTGTATACCAGGCTTATGATCAGCGCCGTTGCCGAAAAGGACGGGCAGATGCAGACCGGCGCCGTAAATCCCGGCGCACACATGGGTTTTGAGTTCATTGAAGGACTCGACATCGAGATGCTGGGAAGGTCGGCGGCGGGGATGGCGGTTACCATGGCAGGAGCGGATTACTGCAAGGCGGGTGTTTTCCCGGTAGTCATCGACAATGCGTTCGGAGGCGTTATTTTTCACGAGGCCTGTGGGCACGGACTCGAAGCTACAAGCGTTG
Organism: Clostridia bacterium; assembly: GCA_046484775.1. Classification (GTDB taxonomy): domain Bacteria; phylum Bacillota; class Clostridia; order DUPQ01; family DUPQ01; genus JAFGQE01. Next base: position 8,555 of record JAWOIG010000143.1, read on the forward strand.
CGAAGGGAACATCTGTATTCGCGGGCAGAATCGGCGAAAGGGTGGCTCCCGAAATAGTCACGGCCATAGATGACGGAACAATACCCAACGCATGGGGGTCGACGAACATTGACGACGAGGGGACAAAGACAAGAAAGAATATCCTTATAGACAAAGGAATTCTAATGAGCTATATGGTCGACAGGTTCAACGGCAGGAAAATGAACATGGAATCAACCGGTTCCGCCCGGAGGCAGGGATACAGGTATGCGCCTACATCCCGCATGAGCAACACTTATATAGCAAATGGCAGCAGCACGAGGGAGGAAATTATATCGGCTACGGAATTCGGGCTATTTGCCGGGGAGATGGGCGGAGGTAGTGTTAATCCGGGTACCGGGGAGTTCAACTTTTCGGTTCGCGAAGGATATATGATAAGAAACGGAAAGATTGCGGAACCTGTCAGGGGAGCGACTCTGATAGGCAAGGGGCACGAGGTCCTGAATAAGATCGACATGGTCGGGAACAACATGGAAATGGGGCAGGGAATGTGCGGTTCGGCAAGCGGAAGCATTCCGGCCAATGTAGGCCAGCCGACAATAAGAGTCGCATCAATTACCGTGGGGGGAAGGTAACATGGAAATAAAAAAGTTGACCGGGGAGATTTTTACGGCGGGAAGCCATGCGGGAATGGAAGACATGGAGGTTTATATATCCGAGGGAGAGGTATTCGAGGTCAAGGTATCAAAAGCGGAAATCGACGGATATAAGCTTGCCGATAATTCCGGACTCGGATTCCGGGGTTTTTATAATGGAAAGATAGGGTACTCGTACACCGAGAAAGTATCGGCGGATTCGATAGACCTGCTGGTCAGGGGAGCCATTGAAAACGCGGAGATCAACGATGGAAAGGACGAGGAATTCATTTTCGGGGGATCACCGGCGTATACGCCGGTGGATAACGTCAACGCCGGGCTTGAAACTGTCACGGAAAAGCAGAAGATTGATTTTGCCCTTGAAATGGAAAGAAAAGCCCTTGCAATGGACAAGAGGATAAAAGCGAGCCAGTATTGCATGCTTGGGACGGGAAGCGAAACTTCCATTCTTGCAAATACAAAGGGTCTGGAGCTCATGGACAAAGGCAACCATGCTTTTGCACTGCTGATGGTCCTTGCCGAGGAAAACGGGGTTTTCAGCTCGGGGTATGATTTTATCATTGACAATGATTTTTCCAAATTCAGCATCGAATCGCTGTCAGGAAATTCGGTTGGCATGGCGCTTGATTTTCTCAAAGCCGCGCCGGTAAAAAGCGGTGATTACGAGATAATTCTGGACGGCATGGTTTCAGCGGACCTTCTTTCATCGATTACATCGATTTTCTCCGCAAGATCGGTACAGAAGGGTCTTTCAAGGCTGAAGGGAAAACTGGGACAAAAGGTCGCATCCGATTGCGTCACGCTGGTCGACGATCCATTCCTGAAGGGCGGGACGGGCACGGCTTCGTTTGACGGCGAAGGAGTGGCGACCGTTTATAAAAGCATAATAGAGAACGGTGTGTTGAAGACATACCTGCATAATTTGAAAAGTTCGGCAAGGGAAGGGATACCGTCAACAGGGAACGCTTCCAGGGGTTCCTATAAATCAACCATCGGAATATCCCCCACAAATATGTATTTCAGCAAAGGCGCTAAAACGGCGGACGATTTGATAAAGCAAGTGAAAAAGGGAATTCAGATAGTGGAACTTGAAGGCATGCATTCGGGATTCAATCCAATATCAGGCGACTTTTCGCTTCCCGCCAAAGGATATCTTGTTGAGGATGGTGTAAAATCCAGGACAGTCAATCAGATAACGGTTTCAGGAAATTATTATGATATGCTGCTTGATATAAAGGAAGCAGCCTCGGACCTCCGGTTTTCCATGGGAGGGGGAACCGGTTCGCCGACGCTTCTGATAAAGGGCCTGTCGGTTGCAGGGGAGTGAAATGAAGAAAGAGATTTCAGGCAAAACACAGGGAATAAGGAACAGCATCCTGGAAAGAATGGAAAGGCTTTTTGAAATAAAGAGCGACGCGTCGATTCTATGCGATGAGTTCATAATATCCGAAATATGCGAGATAAGTTCCCAGGTAAACAGGGAAATAGCCGTCTACATATCCCAGCGCGGAATTATGGAATACATTGCCTTTGGCGACTTTGCAACGGTTTCGCTCCAGACTTCCGACATAAGCAGAAGGGCGCGCTGCATACATACCCATCCTTCCGGAGGAGGCGAGCTTTCCGCACTGGACCTGGATACTCTTAAAAAAACGGATCTATCGCTGATGGCTGCCATCGGAATAAAAGACGGAAGACCTGCAGGCATATATTGTGCGTATATAGGGCATGACGGCAATCCGGTTCAGGAGGGTCCGTATTTCAATGTAACGGAAACAGCCGGCTTGATAGGGGACGCGGCATCTGTCTGGACTGTGGAGCCTGTCCTGACGGAAACCGGAATTGAAAGAGTGATAGCAGCGGGAGTCACTACTCAGGGAAGCAAGGCGCTTCTGGCGGAGCTGGCTGAGCTGATATCATCAGCCGGGGGAATATGCGTCCACATGGAAGAACAGCAGAGGGATGGTTTTGACCCGGCATATTACATGGGGAAAGGAAAAATAGAGGAAATCAGGAACCTGTGCAGCATTCATGATGCAGACACTGTGGTTTTTGACGACTCCCTGTCGCCGGGTCAGATCAGGAACATAGAGAATATACTGAGCGTCAAGATACTGGACAGGAGCTCGCTTATACTTGACATATTCGCGCAAAGAGCCCATTCAAAGGAAGGCAAGATACAGGTCGAGCTGGCGCAGCTGACATATATGCTTCCCAGGCTTACAGGCAGGGGAATCGAATTATCTCGTTTAGGCGGCGGCATAGGCACAAGAGGCCCGGGCGAGACAAAGCTTGAGACCGACCGCCGTCATATACTGAGAAGGATTACATATTTAAAAAGGGAGCTTTCCAATGTCGGGGAAAGAAGGGAAATCCTAAGGGACAACCGCAAAAAAAACAATGTATTCATCATTGCCCTCGCCGGGTACACGAACACCGGGAAATCAACCCTGGTCAACAGGCTGACGGACAGCAGCATAATGGCTGAGGACATGCTGTTTGCAACACTCGATCCTTCCGCAAGAAAACTTACCCTGCCATCAGGCGAGGACGTTGTTTTGGTTGACACTGTAGGTTTTGTAAGCAAGTTGCCACATGAACTTGTGGAGGCATTCAAATCGAGTCTTGAGGAAGTAAGCGATGCCGACCTGATTCTTCATATACTTGATGGCTCAAGCCCGGACATGGACCGGCAAAAGGATATAGTATACAAGATTTTCAACGAACTTGAAGCCGGCCATATACCGGTTGTCGAGGTCGTCAACAAAATAGACGCGGCGGGAAGCAGATTCGAAGGCGTCGGAAATTCACGCGACAGAATTTATATTTCGGCTCTGACCGGTAAGGGGACAGAGGATCTTGTCAAAGCAATCGAGCTGGCGGCGGAAGGCCTGCGTGTCGCCTCGGTTGTCGATGTGCCATATAAAATGGGACGGTTGATTTCATATATTCACGACAACACGGATATCATAACAAAGGAATATATGGATGACTTCATAAGGTTTGAGCTGAAACTGACAAAAAAGAGTCTTTCAAGAATACACTTGGAGCTTGGCAGGGAACCGGGCATTTGATTCTGATGTCCTATTCCGGAAGGCGCATTGCATTCGGGATTCAGAAACAGAACCATGCAAAACATGGGCGCCCGCAAAATCCATATGGTTTCCGGAGGTATATGATATTATGAAAAGAATTTTAGCTGCAATTTCGATGGTTTTCGGGATATGCATATTTTTTGCCGGGTGCGGTGTGGAGGAAGAAAATCCACAGCCATCTGAAGTTTTGTTTGACAGTGGGAGAATAGTTGAAACTGTATATTCAGCCTTGCCGGCAGACACCGGGGATGCATATAGTCCTGAATCCGTATCGGATTTGAGGATAGATTCCATAATACCGGGAAGCTATACCGGGATGGGGAAAGATGAATTCCTTGCGGTGATACTTGCGGAACCGGAGCAGCTAAGCCATGCGGCCGGTCTTTACCATGCTTATATGGCCGTATTTGATGCTTCCATGGGAACATTGACCGGGGAAGTATTGCACCTAATGGCCGACGAGGGCGAGTACGGAATATTCAGGGGCAAAGAAAGAGACCATGTATTTTTTACCGGTGCCGTTGTTTTTCAGGGATTCGCTTCAAGGGACGGAGGCCTGTATGTCATGCGGGACGGATCCTGGGATAAGACCTGGCCTGAGGACGGGTCCTTTTGGGGAAACCATGCGGTAGACATTCGCAGCACCGGACTGCGCGTAATGAAGAAAAACGTACTGTCGGCTGAAAGCGGGCTTATACCGGAAATAGCATGGGATTTCGAGTATTTCCTTGGATGGGTAAAAGAAGCTGATTCATTCATCAGACGGGATTTCGAATACTAGGTAAAACAGCATTCCCGCCGCTTCGCCTGTTCCATGCGCAAATGGATGTCCGGTTCAGTCAGAGGCCCTCGATATCGACGATCGACCTGACTATTCCGCGGACCAGTCTGACCATATACGGCGAACAGCCATCAAGGATTACTCCCAGATCCATGGCATTGCTGTCATATTTCTGGATCTCATTGCCCTCGATTATATATGATATCGAGCATTCAAGAGCCATGCTAAGCCTTATGAGCATTTCAAGGGTTGGGTTTGCGGTGCCCCTCTCAATCCTGCATATATAGATGTTTGATGTATACGCATATTCTGCCAGCTGTTCCTGCGTCAAATTGTGCTGCAAGCGCTTGTGCCTGATCCGCTTGCCTATTAAACTCCAGTTAATTGTCATAATTCCCTCACCTTTTATACAATATAGCAGGTATCAGAGAGCATGAAAACATACTGTCAATATAATAACTTAATGTTCAGTATAAATTTGAAAGCAAACCTAACGCTTTGAAGACAAACTAGTATGTGCCCGTTGTGTCAAGCACCGCGTCGGATTCGCTTTTTATAAAAGTAGAGGAGGCTATTCTCTCGTCAAGGAGCTTTTTATACAGATGCGCATCGATGGGAAGATTGATTCGTCTGCCTGTCCAGGACGACAGAAGCATCGCATTCGACAGCGTGAGGCTGTTGATTCCCTCTATGCCGGGAGCGATGAGCGGTTCGCCGAAGAGAATCGCATTGATGAAATTACTTGTTATCCCCTTGTGCTGCGGATTTTCACCCTCAGTCTTTATCTCCTCCATGGAATGGCCGGGCTGGCCGAAACCTCCGCGGAATTCCGCATTGAATTTGCGTTCAGGCGTATCCAGTCTGTAGAAAAGCATTCTTCCGTCCTCTATTACCAGCTTTCCCATATCGCCGCTGATTTCGAATCGGTTCGTTCCGGGGGCTTCCCCGGTGGTGGTTATGAATACCCCCGTCGCACCGTTGCCGTACTGTACAAAGGCGGTCACATCGTCCTCGACCTCAATGTCATGGTATTTGCCGAAATAGCAGAATGCATCGATGCTATCGGGCATACCGCAGATCCACTGCCAGAGGTCCAGCTGATGAGGGTCCTGGTTGAGCAGGACGCCGCCGCCCTCTCCCTTCCACGTAGCCCGCCAGGTTCCCGCGTCATAATAACTTTGCGGCCGGTACCAGTCGGTGATTATCCAAACGCTCCTTTTCAGCTCTCCCAGCAAACCGTCCCTTACCATCTGCCTTGCCTTGATATATATTGGGTTTGTTCTTTGGTTGAACATCATTGAGAAAACAAGTCCGCTTTTTCGCGCGGCTTCATTCATTTCCTCTACCTGCAGGGTATAGACCCCGGCAGGTTTCTCGCACAGAACATGAAGGCCTTTCTCAAAAGCCTTCACAGCAAGCCCCGGATGAAAATAATGAGGGGCGGCGACGAGCACGGCATCGCATGAGCCTGAATCCAGCAATTCCGTGTAATCATTGAAAATCCTGGTGCCCGGGGGAAGCATTTCCGTTGCTTTTTTCAGTTTTGACGGATCGGTGTCAAAAACAGCCGAAAGAATGCATCCGGGAATCTCCCCCTCCGAGATATATTTTGCATGGGAAGAACCCATGCTGCCCATGCCGACGATGCCAATCCTCACATTATCCAAATCAATATACCTCCATGCCGTATTTTACGGTCAGGTTCTCATAACTCTGGCGCAGGCAGTCGAAAGGAGATATTTCGCATGTGTCCTGCTCGACTGCACACCATTCCACAGCAGTTTCCTCGCATGCCGTTATAATTTTCTCCCAGTTGAGATTTCCCTCGCCGACCGGGGCGAATACCTGTTTCCTGCCGGACATGGCCATATCCTTGAAATGTATATATTGCATGCGCCCGTCCAGTTTATAGATCCAGTCAACGGGATCCCCGCCGCCGGACTGGACCCAGTATGTATCGACCTCAAAATCAAACGCATCCGGATCGGTTTCATCCATGAGAATGTCCATGATCAGCCGGTCATTATACTTTTGGAATTCAAAATCATGGTTGTGATAAATAAGCCGGAGTCCTTCCTTCTTTAATTTTCGGCCTATTTCTGTGAATTCACGCGCAAACCTGACGATTCCGTCGAAATCGTTCCGGTATTCCTCCGGCATCATCCCTATCCCCACATATCCGCATTCCCATAACTTGTGTTCATTTATGACATTCGCAAGGTCCGATTTAAGTCTGGCGGGGTCCGTGTGTGTCGCCGACATTACCAGCCCGGTTTCGTCCAGGCACTTCCTGACGCCGCCGGGGTCAAGGGGACCTGCCCCTGAATATTGGAAGCTTTTATACCCCATCCCCTTGATTTTATACAGTGTATCCTTGAATTCGGGAAGGGTCCGGGTGTAATCCCTCAAAGTATATAACTGGGCTGAAATCCTTATGTTTCTCATTGTGATACCTCCGGCGGCAGGAGCCGCTCATTTATTTCCATACAGCAAGTATTATAATACATCAAGGACGGATATATTAATAAAACATCACACAAACAATGTTTTTCATATATAATCTATTACACGGAGGAATATAGGCGATGTTAAGAAAAGTTGCATTATTTATTCTGATTTTGGCGATTGCACTGTATTTCTCAGCATGCGGGAATGGAAATGAAACCGTTTCCGTCAGACCCATGTTGTCCGGCCTTGAATTTGTGGAGAGCATTGAAAAAATCGATATTCATATGGTTACCAGGCAGGTTATTGAAGAGGAATATCTGGAAAAAGCAAGGGCAGAATTCAAGAGACTCTTTGACATTGACATCAACCTTGTAAATCAGCTTGCCATAGACATCGCCGGTATGAAAACGGCGCAGACCCTCAAGGAAAGCGGAAGCAGCGGCATGTATCTTTTTTCATATACAAGCATCGAGCGTATATCGGAGCTTCAGCAAAGCAGCAACATACTGTCGCTGGATGAATATCTTTCGGAGAACGCCACATGGAATGCGCTTCCCGAGGGCATGCGAAAAATGTACGAGTTCAGCGACGGAAAGACCTGGGCGATTCCCAGGGGATATACTCCCGTTGTCAACGGCAGGATTTTTCGCAAGGATTATCTGGATACGCTTGGGCTTGAGGTTCCGGTTGACCTTGACTCATTGTATGAAGTATCGCTTAAGATTGCCGCATCCGATCCCGATGGGAACGGAAAGAACGACACATACGGATTTGTTTATACGGATGCATTCGGATTCCGGGATATTTTCTACGCGAACGGCGTGCCATTGAACAGAAGCAACGACGGCTATCATTTTACAAGCATCGCATACAACCCGATATACGGTTCATTCGAGGACAGCATGCTGATGGGTGAAATGGAACCTACGCTTGAGTATATCGACAGGATTAGGAAAGAAGGAATCGCAAACCAGCTTGGAGGAAGGACTTCAACTTCATCGGGAAATCTCAGCATTCTCACCAATGACAGAATTGCTAATATATATACAAGGGTGACCGATGAAATGTTTACGGACGAACGTTTCGCGATTAACGATGGAATAATTGGCATGCAAAGTGAATTTCTGAACCCGCTGACCTATGACTTCACCGATGGATTTTATGTCATGGGGACGTCGACCCAGGATCCCAACCAGACGATCAACTACTTTGTTTCATTGCTTTTCGGCGACCTGCAGGGATATCTTCTGGCAAGCAGGGGATTGCCCGGCGATCTGTATGAGATCAGACCCGGGGAGGTAACCGTGCTCGACTATGGTTTTTTCGGACGAAACCAGACCGCGCTTATAGGCAGCAACCCCCTGTTTTCATATGAAACCATGGACATAACCTTCAATACCGAGCTTGCCGGGACCGGAATACTGGGAACGATTGTCGAAGCCGCCGGCCGGAGGGAAGCATTCATACAAAAGGCTACTGAAGCGGGCGTCATGTATGAGCTTTCGGTAATGAAGGCATATCCGGAGGTTTTCAAGGTTTCCGGGGGTGAGATCATAAACAGCGCAGCCGGGGCCGTCTTCGACAACCAGCTGAACAGGATATTGTCCGGAAGAGTTTCGATCAAGGATTCCATCGATACATATATCAGGGATATGAAGATGCTGGGAATGCAGGATATACTGAACGAGCTTAACAACAGGATAGGGGAAAAGACCAAATTCAAATACTAGGAGGATGTCATGGCAACAATTAAAATAAAGAATGGAAAACTTATAACGCCGTACAGGATACTGGAAAAAGGCGAGATATTGATAAGGGACGGTTTGATTGAAGAAATCGGCGTGCGGACGGGATCTGCGGATACGGAAATCGATGCGGGAGGTAAATATGTTTCGCCGGGATTCATAGACATCCATACGCATGGGGCGGGAGGATTCGATTTTTTGGACGATGAGCCTGATGTGTTCGGAAAGATTGCGAGGTCGCATTCCGAATTCGGAACCACAACGCTTTTCCCTACATTGACTTCAAGCCGGACGGATGTTCTCAGAAATGCAATCATTAAATATGAGTCGGATGTAAAAGGGGATACAGGTGGAGCCAGAATGCCGGGACTGCACCTGGAAGGCCCCTATTTTGCGATGGAGCAAAGAGGCGCCCAGGACGCCAGGTATGTAAGGCCTCCAAAACGGGAGGAGTATATGGAGACACTTGATTTGTCCGGCAGGATTTCAAGGTGGAGCCTGGCTCCGGAACTGCCGGGGGCATATGAATTTGCGGCGGAACTTCAAAAAAGGGGAATCATGCCCGCCATCGGCCATTCAAATGCAACATATGCACAGGTGCTGGAGGCATATGAGCACGGGTTTGAATTGATAACGCATCTGTATTCAGGATGCTCAATGATGAGGAGGATCGACGCCTACAGAGTGGCGGGAGTAGTGGAAAGCGCTTTTCTGATTGAAGGAATGAACGTCGAGGTCATAGCTGACGGACACCATCTTCCGGCAAGTCTTCTAAAGCTTATATTGCAAAACAAGGGAGTTTCCAGGATAGCCCTCGTGACGGATTCCGTCAGGGCCGCAGGCAGTACCGGAATGGAAACGATTGTCGGCGACAGGGAAACCGGAATAAAAGCCATAATTGAGGATGGAGTTGCCAAGCTGCCTGACAGGAGCGCATTTGCGGGCAGCGTTGCCACAGCCGACAGGTTGATCAGGACCATGACTTCAATGGGAGGGGCCAGCCTTGAGAATGCGGTTGAAATGCTTACCGCAACTCCTGCAAGGATCATGGGGATATATGACCGCACGGGGTCGTTGTCCCCGGGGAAATATGCTGATATTGTAATTTTCAATAAAAATTGTGAAGTTGAAATGACGATGGTCGGGGGACGGATTGTATTCAAAAAAAACGACTGAGACCGTCCTGATCGACGGACATGAATTACAAGTGGAGCTAAGTCCTGGAAAACGAAGGACAATCTCAATGTCCATGGAGCGTCCCGGGATTGTTGAGATAAAGTATCCGGCATGGGCCGGCAAAAGAGCCGCCATGGATTTTCTTGAAAAAAAGCGGGAGTGGGTCGCCCGGCGCACTGCCGAGGCAGCAAACGCGCTGGCAGGAGGATTCGGACCCGGATTATACGATGGCAGGATGTTGCTGTACAAAGGCAGGCCCTATAGGGTTTGTTTCGGTGGGAATGACGTTGGCATAAACGGTAATGGGATTGCCGTGCCGGGGGAAATGGCGCAAACAGAAGTGGAGGAATGGTATCGCAGGGAATCAGAGAGAATGGTCGGGGAGTTCATTGAAAAGAACAAGCATGATATACCGGACTGCGTCATAAAGGTAAAGAAGCAGAAGAGAATGTGGGGCAGCTGCAATACGGGCAGGAGAATCTATATCAACTCAAGGATATCGATGTGCCGTCCGGAAGCGGTTGAATATGTGCTGTGGCATGAAATAAGCCATCTTACGTACATGAATCATTCAAAGGACTTCTACAGATTGCTCGAATCATACTGCCCCGGGTATGAACTGCAAAAAGCATGGTTGAAGGCAAATGTGCCTTATCTCAGAATCTGACGGCCGCGTATATACCGGTGCCGGCATATGACCGACCAGCGGACGGAGCAAAAACGCCAAAGCCGGTTGCATAAGAATTTGTGGTTTTATAAAATAATAAGGGGACTCATTCAGTTTTTTACGGGGGGAGCTGCATGGATAAAAGGATCGGAAAAAAGGATTATGTCATAATGCTCGCAATGACTGTCGTCTATGCTGTCATTGCATTCATCAACCTTGGTTCGCTGAGTGCGCCGGTAAACGGGTACATACCCGATGAAACAGGGCGCAGCGTCATGGTGTTTTTTGAAGAAAAGACAGATTTGTCAAGGGTTACATATTATTGCGGCGCAGCCGGCGACTGGTACGGAGTGGGCCGCCTGGAAGTCGAATATGTTGATGACAACAACAGGTTTGCGGATCTGTGTACGCTGGATAATCCCGACAACACCATTTTCAAATGGCTATTCAGGGATGTAGATGCATCAACCTCGGCGGTCCGCCTGACTGCGGAGGAATATTACGATTCCGAAAAAAACATAAGTGGTCTTCGCGGGGAATTCCTTGAAGTGGCATTTTATTCCGGGGACGGCGAAATACCTGTGCCCATTGAAAGAATCGAAGTTTTTGACGAACATTCGGCCGGTATGGCAAAGCTTTTTGACGAACAGGAAGAGGCTGTATATGAACCGTCCTTCATGAACAGCACATATTTCGACGAAGTTTATTTCCCAAGGACGGCCTACGAATACATGGTCAAAATCAATCCTTATGAAAACACTCATCCTCCGCTGGGCAAGATAATGATATTGCTGTCATATGAGATTTTCGGGGTCAATGCCTTCGGATGGCGCTTCATGGGAACGCTGTTCGGCATATTCATGATTCCCCTTATGTATATCTTCGGGAAAAAGGTTTTCGGAGACTCTTTCCTGGCGTTCTGCTGTACCTTCCTCATGATGTTCGACTTCATGCACTTTGTCCAGACGCGCATAGGCACCGTGGACGGATACCTTGTATTCTTTATAATCATGATGTTCTACCATATGAATGAATACTTCATGAAGAAGTCCTACGACCTCAGGTTCATACCTTCCCTGAAACCGCTGCTTCTATGCGGTATTTTCTTCGGACTGGGAATTTCGGTAAAGTGGATAGGACTTTTCGCAGGGCTCGGCCTGGCCTTCATGTTCTTTACATCAAGAATTCTTGAATACATTGATTACAGGCGGGGAAAGGTTGACGCAAAAGGATTCAGGCTAAAGTACATATGGGGGACGATGGCCATGTGCCTGTTGTTCTTCATCGTGATTCCGCTGGCGATATATTCGCTTTCATACATCCCGGTCTTCAGGGCCATTGACAGCAGCGACTGGCTTAAGGATCTTTTGGGCAGCCAGAAGCACATGTTCGTATACCACAGCGGGGTTACCCAGACTCATCCCTATGCCTCCATGTGGTGGCAGTGGCCGTTCATGGTGAGGCCAGTATACTATTATCTGGCCCCGGTTCTTGAGGAGGGACAATGGGGAAGCATAGCCTCGTTCGGAAATCCGGCCGTGTGGTGGGGCGGTCTCGTCGCCTTTTTCTGGACGGCGTGGCTTGCGTTTAAAAAAAGAGATAAGGGAGCCGTGTTCATTTTCGCAGGTTATCTGTCCATTCTTCTGCCCTGGGCGTTTTCACCCAGGAAGATAACTTTCCTGTATCATTATTTCGCATGTGTGCCGTTTTTGATATTTGCGATTGTGTATGTAATGAGGCATCTGCTTGAAAAAAACAAAAGAGCCAGGACCGGAATATATATTTTCCTTGGCCTGGTCCTGCTGCTTTTCATTGTCTTCTATCCATCGCTTACGGGAATAAAGGTTCCCGAATGGTATACGCAAAGCCTGCGCTGGCTTCCTTCGTGGTTTTTCTAGAAAGTGGTCAGTTCATCGAATATTTTAATTGCGAAATGATCCGTCATGGAAGACAGATAATCGATTATGGCGGTGATATAGTCTTCCCTCTCCGATAACCTGTAAAGCACATTGTTAAGGAACGTTGGGTCTCTTTCCTCAAGGCCGCCGAGATCCGAGAACTTATAAAGCTTGGCGATGAAGGTCGAACACATTTCAGGGTAGACATGCAGGTAATGCGACCGGATATATTCGATGGTATCAACGCCTTTGTACATTTTGATAAGCGCATTGAAAATTGACTCGAGGATCAGCTTGGCGTAATCGTGGAATATAACCAGCCTGTCGTTGTTGTATATGTATTTATAATTGAAATCCTTGATCTCGCGAAGGAATTTGAGATGATCCTTGGAATAGTGCATTCCGTCCTCAGGCGAGCTTTGGCTGCAAAGGTCCGTGACAAGATGGTATATCATGGAGGTGTTGTTGGTCTTTGAGATATCGATGTTTGCGTAATCCTTCAGCATCTCCTCCAAAAGGTGTTCATGCGCTTCATCAAGGACCTTTAGCCTCAGGGCGTCCTCGATGTCCCTTCCGACATATGCGATGTTGTCCGCTATCTTGACGACACAGCCTTCCCATGTATAAGGAGGTACATCGCCCGGATTGGTCATTTCCTCAAGAACCAGCATCTCATCGCGCGGGAATAGGTTGTCGTCCTCCATTTCGCCGCAATGGCTGATTATTCCGTCCCGAACCGCATATGTAAGGTTCAGGTTCTGTTCGAACCCCTTGGAATTCTGCAGGGTTTCATATTGGTCAATAAACCTCAGGCTGTTTTTTTCATGTCCGAAATCCCTGCCGAGGTGTTCGGTCGTTATTGCGCTTATGAACTTTTCCCCGGAGTGGCCGAAAGGAGCGTGGCCGAGGTCGTGCCCGGTGGCGATTGCCAGGGCGAGCTCTTCATTAAGGCAGAGATGCTTGCAAATCGCAACCGATATGGAGGAAACATGGTTCACATGTTCCATCCTGGTGCAAATGTGGTCGTTCTGTGTGGCGAAAAAAACCTGGGTTTTGTGCTTGAGGCGGCTGTATGCCCTTGAATGAAGGATTCTTGTGTAATCCCTTTCAAAGGGCGTCCTGATATCATCTTTTTTTACCGACAGGCTCCCGAATCTCCTTATGGCATTCTCATACTTGGGATTGCCCGGTACGGTGGCGTGGCCTTCGAAGGATCCGTTCATAACAATACCCCGTATCATTTGATTTTTGATATAATGATTATATAACGATGGACTGAATATTACAAAGGGAGAAGCAGGATGAGTAAAAATGGCTTTTTTGCCTTCATACACCGTATGAAGTATATAACAAGATGGGGTTTGATGAGAAATACGAGCTATGAAAATCTCAAGGAGCACAGCTTTGACGTAGCCGTGATCGCCCACGGTCTTGCTATAATCGGCAACAGCTATTACGGCAGGAACTACAATGCGGACAGGATAGCCATGTGCGCCTTGTTCCATGATGCGAACGAGGCAATAACGGGAGACATGCCCACCCCGGTAAAATACGGCAACCCGGAAATAATGAAGGCCTACAAGGAACTTGAGGCGCAGGCAAAGAAACGGATACTTTGCATGCTTCCCGAGGAACTTGCACCTGAATACAAAAGTTATATGTATATTGGCGATAAAGATGAAAAAGCGGTCGTCAAGGCTGCCGACAAGATATCGGCATACATAAAGTGCATCGAGGAGGAACGGGCTGGCAACACCGATTTCTCGACCGCCAAGAAATCCCTGGAAAAAGCGATAGAGTCATACGACATGCCCGAAGTAAAACACTTCATGAAAGAATTCGCACCTGTATACGGTCTCAACGTGGATGAATGTTAGCGTAATTCACCGGCGAAGCCGGGGAATTACGCCGGCGCACCGGGACGTCGGTGGCATAACGGAAGAAGCGCGGATTGGTAAAGACTTGAGGACTGTGGTTCGTTCTAAAAAACAAAAAAGTGGGACGGCACCGGAGCATTTCAGAGTAAAACAACGAAAAACGGCGAAAAACGGAGCATATAAAAAGCATATTAAAATTAAGGAAAATTATGCTTGACATGCCGGTGCGCATGTATTAGAATGTTCAGTGCTGACAACGGCATTGGATTTTTATATATAGGAAAGGAGCTTTCAGTAATGAAGACAACAATGGCCAATAATGAAACCATAGAAAGAAAATGGTTTGTGGTTGATGCTGAAGGACAAACCCTTGGAAGATTTGCAAGTGAAATAGCGAGCATACTCAAGGGAAAGCATAAGCCTGAATATACGCCGCATGTGGATTGCGGGGATTATGTAATTGTTCTGAACTGCGAGAAAATCAAGGTAACGGGGAAAAAGGAATCACAGAAGGTGTACAGGCATCATACCGGCTGGATAGGCAATCTCAAGGAAATCAAATACAGCGATTTGATGGCAAAACATCCGGACAGGATTCTTACCGAGGCTGTAAAAGGGATGCTTCCGAAGAACAGTCTTGGGAGGAATATGATTAAGAAATTAAAAGTGTATACAGGTTCAGAGCACAATCACGAAGCTCAGAAACCCGAAGTACTCGAATTTAAATATTAGTGAAGGGAGGATATAGACATGGCAAACAGCGTTCAATATCAAGCGACGGGAAGAAGAAAGAAATCAGTGGCAAGGGTAAGGCTTGTGCCGGGAAATGGCCAGATAACAATAAACGACAGGAATATCGATGAGTATTTCGGTCTTGCGACACTAAAAGTTATTGTCAGGCAGCCTCTCACACTAACCAAGACGGACGGCAGGTTCGACGTGCTGGTCAATGTCAAGGGCGGAGGGTTTACCGGGCAGGCGGGGGCCATAAGGCATGGTATATCCAGGGCCTTGCTGGAAGCCGGACCTGAGATGAGACCCGAACTGAAAAAAGCGGGATTCCTGACCAGGGACCCGAGGATGAAGGAAAGAAAGAAATACGGCTTGAAAAAAGCAAGGAAAGCACCGCAGTTCTCAAAAAGATAGGAATCACGGCAACGCAGCCAATATATGTATTCAAAACCTCCCGGGATCTGTTCCGGGAGGTTTTTCAAGAAACAAATCATCAGAGACAAACCACCGTTTCAGGATTCAGGGACAGGCACGGCGCTGCAGGGAATTTCGGGGTGGACCGCCTGTTCAACTTTGTTTTGGGTAATCAGCGACAAGGTGGTAGAATATATTTGAGTAAAGCTTTGGAGGAATCAAATGCTGTTAGTAAAAAATGGTAAGGTCTACACAATGAAGGAAAGAAACGGCTTCATGGGATATGTGCTTGCCGACGGAGGCAAGATAACCGAGGTCGGCGAAATGGCCGGTCTTTCGAAGGATGTTGAGAAAAGCTGCGCTAAAGTAATCGATGCCCGCGGCGGCTATATATTTCCGGGGCTTATTGACGCCCACTGTCATGTGGGGATGTGGGAAAACGGAATTGGTTTCGAGGGGTCCGATGGAAATGAAATGACGGATCCGGTGACTCCTCATATGCGCGCAATAGACGGAATTTATTACAAGGACAGGTCTTTTGCAGACGCGAGGGAAGCAGGTATAACAACCCTGGTGACCGGCCCGGGAAGCGCCAATGTAATCGGAGGACAGTTCGCCGCATTGAAGACATGGGGAAACAGCATAGAGGAAATGCTGCTGAAGGAGCCGGTTGCGATGAAGATGGCATTCGGTGAGAATCCCAAGAGGGTTTACAATGACCAGAAAAAAACACCGTCCACGAGAATGGCGACGGCAGCGGTGCTTAGGCAGGCGCTGATGGAGGCCAAGGCATACAAGGAGCGTCCGGAGGAAGAAAAAAACAAGATTGACTTCAAGAAAGAAGCGCTTGCGAAGGTTTTCGACGGGCTTCTAGTGAAGATTCACGCCCACCGCGAGGATGACATACTGACCGCAATCAGAATCTGCAGGGAGTTCGGCCTTAAATTCACGATAGAACATGGAACCGAAGGATACATAATCAAGGATATATTGAAAAAGGAGAATATTCCGGTCATCGTGGGACCTCTTCTCTCCTTCCGGTCAAAGTATGAACTTACAAACAGCAACATAAAGAACCCGGGATTGCTGCAAAAGGCGGGAGTCAAGACGGCTATAATGACTGATCATCACGTAATCCCCATTCAATACCTTCCGCTTTGCGCGGGAGTGGCCGTTAAGGAAGGCATGGACGAACTGGAGGCCATGAGGGCAATAACCCTGTATGCCGCAGAGGTAACGGAGCTTGAGGACCGGGTGGGCAGTCTGGAAGTTGGCAAGGATGCCGATATAGCGGTGTTCGACGGGAATCCCCTCGAGGTCATGACCAGGGTGATCGCCACTGTTATTAATGGTGAAGCCGTATATGAAAACTAAAAGATACGCCTTCTGCACACAAGACGACGCCGGGACAGAGGAAGCCGGCAGGAGGCTTGCACAGACAGTGCAGGGAACAATATGCCTGGAAGGCGAACTTGGCTCGGGAAAGACCGTGTTTGCCAGGGGTTATGCCCGGGGGCTGGGAATCACGGATTATATAACCAGCCCTACATTCAATATAGTGAATGTCTACGAAAAAGACGGCATAATACTGAACCATATGGACGCATACAGGATAACGGATCCCGGAATGCTTGAGGACATAGGATTCCGCGAAATGCTTGATGACGGAGGAACAACCCTGATTGAATGGGCGGACCTCATACCCGGGGAAACGGGCGGATTCGATGCATATGTCAGGATACTGCATGGGCATGGCGAAGGAAAGCGAATCATTATTATTGAAAGCAATCCGGCGAAAATGAATGAATATATGGCGGAAAGCATATGATCATACTGGGAATAGACACCTCCTGCGCACAGGCCTCCTGCGCGGTATCCATCGAAGGAAGTGTTTTTGAAAAGAAATCAACGGAAGACAAAAAGAAGCATTCCCAGACCCTTATGCCGATGGTCGGGGAACTGCTTTCGGAGCATGGGCTAAAGGCCGTGGACATCGACGGGTTCGCTATATCCTGCGGCCCGGGTTCATTCACGGGTCTTCGCATAGGAATGGCTGCCGTCAAGGGGCTTTCCTACACGCTTGGGAAAAAGGTTTCATGTGTGAATTCGCTTGACATACTTGCCAATGGCTTCGCCGGAACAAATGGGATCATATGCCCGATGATCGACGCCAGGAACAATCAGGTGTATACGGCTTTATACAGATGGGATGGCCGCTTCAATATACCTTTCACGGAATATATGGGCATCGGCGTAATGGAACTTTCCCAAATGCTTAACTCGGAAAAGAACAGTGCCATTATTTGCGGAGATGCTTCGCAGATGCACCATGTATCATTGAGCAAAGCATCGGATGCAGGAATCGACAACCCGGGACAGGATTTCCTTTATCCATCCGCCCGCATTCTGGTCAATTTGGTTTTAGGAGGCTATCCCGGCATCAGGACGGTTGACGCGTCGGAAGCGGTTCCGTTTTATCTGAGGGTGCCCCAGGCAGAGAGGCTATATGGGAAATAGCGACAATGAAATAAAATTCGTATTGGCTGACGAAAGCCACATCGATCAGATGCATGAAATTGAGAAAGCATCCTTCAGCATTCCATGGACATACGACAGTCTTTATCAGGATGTCTGCGAGCATGAGATTTCAGTCTATATCGCGGGAATCCGCAATGGAGAGGTTGTTGCATATGCAGGGCTTTGGTATGTCCTTGAGGAATCGCATATTACCAACATAGCCGTCAGGGAAGATTTCAGAAACATGGGTATCGGCGGGGTGATCATGGAGCATTTGTTCGAGGAAGCGAGAAGGCTCGGCGTCAGGACAATGACGCTTGAGGTCCGGGAGTCAAATGCGGCGGCAATCAGGCTGTACGAGAAAACGGGATTCTACAATGCGGGTATCAGGAAGAGATATTATCCGGATACCGATGAGAATGCGATAATAATGAATAAGATATTGTGATTCATTCAGGTTGCCCTTGTTCGTACGGCCCAGGCATGTCCGCTGCAATGTTGAATGACCGGACTTGTTTTGTTATATAATATCCATATGTTTGAGAATGATAGAACAGCAAACTTCAATATTAATGACGAACTGAAAAAACTGCCCCGCAAACCGGGGGTGTACCTTATGAAGGACAAATCCGGGAAAATAATATATGTCGGCAAGGCGGTGAATCTCAGCAACCGGGTCAAGTCGTATTTCTTCGGAGGGGAAAAACCGGCCAGGATAAGCCGGATGGTTTCCCAGGTAAGGAGCTTCGAGTATATTGCGGCCAATGATGAACGCGAAGCCTTCATAATCGAATGCAATTTAATCAAAAGCCACATGCCTTATTACAATATACTGCTGAAGGATGACAAGACTTATCCTTACATCAGGGTTTCGACGGCGGAGGAATATCCTGCACTTAGCATAACCAGAAAATACGCCGATGACGGTGCAAGGTACTTCGGACCTTATCCCGAACGGGTCTCTGCAAAGAAGGCGATGGGAATACTGCAGACGATATTCCCGGTCAGGACCTGCAGGAAGAAAACGATGGGTAAGGACACTCGGCCATGCTTGAATTACTATATAAAAAGATGTCCGGGGCCATGCGCCGGATTATGCACAAGGGACGGGTACATGGTTTCGGTAAATGGACTGCTTGGATTTCTTGACGGCAGGGCACCGGAAATAATCGAGGAACTAAAGAAAAAGATGGATGATGCAAGCAGGGACCTCAGGTATGAGCAGGCAGCCGTTTACCGGGACAGCATAAACACACTGCGCAAGGCGTCCGACATATATATGATCAAACCCGGCATGAAAAGGAGCGATGTTGCGGCCTGCGCTGCCGGCGATGGACTTGCGGTCGTATACATTCTTAATATTGAAAACAGCGCGGTTACCGGACACCTGCAGTTTGAGTTCGATTCGTCGGCTGAAACCGATGCCGGATTGATTTTGAGGGACTTCATGAGGCAGTATTATTCCGGACGAAATATGATTCCCGACGAAATAATAGCATATAATGAGATAGAGAACATCGACTGGCTGGCTGAATGGATAAGTGTGAACAAAGGCAGTAAAGTATCGGTGAAGGTTCCCTCAAGGGGAGAAAAAAAGAAGCTTGCCGATATGGCCGGCGAAAATGCACGGCATGTGCTGTCCGCATATTCCGAGAGAAAGAATACAGACAGATCAAACTTGATTGAACTGGCATCCCTCCTTGAACTCGAGGTATTACCCGAAAGGATAGAAGCCTTTGACATATCCAATCTTTCAGGCAGGGATACCGTAGGCTCGATGGTCGTATTCGAGGGCGGGAAAGCCGAGAAAAGCAGATATCGAAGGTTTTCCGTAAAACAAGAAGCACAGGGGGACGATCTGAAGGCTATGGCCGAGGTCGTCGGCCGAAGGATTGCACGTATCAACGACGGCAGGTTCGGAATACCGCCCGATTTGATAATGATTGACGGCGGAAGAAACCAGGTGAATGCGGCAAGGGCTGTTCTCGCTGAGGCGGGACTGGATCTACCCGTATGCGGTATGGTCAAGGACGACAGGCACGCCACCCGTGCGCTGATATATGAAGACCACGAATATCCACTGATGAAACAGGCTGCTCTTTTCAGGTTTGTCGCATCGTTGCAGAACGAAGCCCACAGGTTTGCGATTGAGTTCAACAGAAAGAAAAGAAAAAAAAGATATTTTGATTCGGAATTGGATAATATACCGGGAATCGGAGAAAAAAGGAAAGAGAACCTGATGAAGCATTTTGGGTCTTTGAGGGAGATAAGGGCGGCGGGAATATCACAACTTGAATCCGCAAAGGGGATCAGCAATGACCTGGCGGCTGAAATATATGCATATTTCCATGGAAGGAACGGACAATGAAAGTATTTGCCATAGGAGACCTGCACCTGTCGCATCAGGTTGAGAAGCCAATGGATATTTTCGGCGGCCACTGGCTCGGGCATGCGGATAAAATCGAAGAAAACTGGAATACCTTTGTGAGTCCGGATGATGTTGTCATAATTCCGGGGGATTTTTCATGGGCGACATATCTGGCCCAGGCGGAGGAGGATTTCCTTTTTTTGGACAGGCTGCCGGGCAAAAAGATTCTGCTCAAAGGCAACCACGACTATTGGTGGGAAACTGTGACCAAGATGAAAAAGTATCTTGATTCAATCGGGGTGTCGACCATATGTTTTATGTACAATAACGCGGTATCGGCGGGGGGAAGGGTTTTCTGCGGGACAAAAGGCTGGGACCCGGAGGAGGAAAAGGATCCGGTGATCATCAACAGGGAGACATCAAGGTTCAGGGCTTCCATATCGGATGCTGGCGCAGGAGGGGACATCACGGCTGTTTTCCATTATCCGCCCATGAATATACCTGCGCTTGTTTCAATAATGAATGAACATGGCATAAGAAAGTGCATATTCGGGCACGTCCATGGAATCCCTCAGCCGCAGTATTGGTACGAAAGGGATGGAATAGAGTATCTGAATGTCGCCGCCGACCGCACCGATTTTTGCCCGGTGGAGATATAAATACCTGACCCGGGGTAATATAAATACCATGGCGGGAATTCACTGAAAGAAATTTCATGTGAAATAGGACGGATGTGTGATATAATATTTCAGCTGTGCTAATTGCCGGCTTTTTAGTAATGCAATATTGGAGGATATGGATACATGGGAGCAAAAGTACTTAAAGTGGATGGTTATAAGACGAACCTGGAGATCAGCGTCTCGCCCGAAGAATTGAAGGACGGGATAAGAAGGGCATACAACAAAACCAGGGGAAAGTACAACATCCAGGGTTTCAGAAAAGGCAAGGCGCCACAGTATATGATTGAAAGGTTATACGGGACAGGCGTGTTTTTTGAAGAAGCCATCAACATACTTTTCCCGGAGCACTATGACAAGGCAATCGACGAAACGGGGATTTTCCCTGTTGACAGGCCTTCCATAGACATTAAGGAAATAGACCTTGAAAAAGGGCTTGTAATAGTAGTCGACGTTGACGTCAAGCCCGAAGTCAAATTAGGCAAATACAAGGGCGTGGAAATAGAAAAGATCGAGGCGAAGGTAAGCGCGGCCGATGTTGCCGAGGCCCTTGAGGCCGAGGTAAAGAAGAACTCCAGGACAATAACCGTGGAAGACAGGCCCGTGAAAAAAGACGATACGGTTATAATCGATTTTGAGGGTTTTGTCGACGACGAGGCATTTGAAGGCGGAAAAGCAGAGGGACACCAGCTTAAGATAGGCTCGGGCGAGTTCATACCGGGCTTTGAAGAGCAGATAATCGGCAGGAGCGCAGGCGAGGAATTCGATGTAAGCGTGAGTTTCCCCGAAGACTACCAGGCTGATGACCTGAAGGGAAAACCGGCTGTATTCAAAGTGGTGCTTCATGAAATAAAGGAAACCGAATTACCGGCCCTTGATGATGAATTCGCAAAGGATGTGTCTGAATTCGATACGCTTGCCGAGTATAAGGAAGACTTGAAGAAAAGCATGCTCGATAGCAGGAAGAAGGAAACCGAAAACGCAATGAAGGACGCAGCCTTGTCGGCGGCCATGGACGCGGCCGAAGTCGAAATACCTCCTGCGATGGTGGACAGGCGAATCGACGGCCAGGTCAAGGACTTTGAAATGAGGCTCAGATACCAGGGCATGAAGCTTGAGCAGTATCTCGGAATGATAGGCATGAACGAAGAAAGCCTCAGGGAACAATTCAAGCCGACATCGGCGGACCAGGTGAAATCACAGCTGGTGGTCGAGGCGATATCCGTTAAGGAAGGAATCGAGGCTTCGGATGAGGAACTTGAGAAGAAGATCGATGAAGCCGCTGAAAACTATGGCATGAAGCCTGAGGACTACAGAAAAAACCTAAATGAAGAGTACATGTCATACATGAAGGATGGAATAGTATATGAGAAGACAATCGATTTCATATATGAGAATGCAGTGAAGACAAAGAAGGCAAAAAAGGCCGCGGGCAAGGATGAAGCGGACAAACCTGCCGAACAGGGTTAAAAAAGATCCTGCAGGGTAGTATAATTAGTTTCATAAAGGAGGTATTCTTATGAGCTTGGTACCGATAGTAGTAGAACAGACCAACAGAGGTGAAAGATCCTATGATATATTTTCAAGGCTGTTGAAGGATAGAATCATATTTCTCGGAGAGGAAGTCAATGACGTTACGGCCAGCCTGGTCATCGCGCAGATGCTTTTTCTCGAGCACGAAGACCCCGAAAAAGACATAAAGCTATATATAAACAGCCCGGGTGGTTCGATTACGTCGGGTCTTGCGATCTACGACACGATGAGGTATGTGAAGTGCGATGTGTCGACGATGTGCGTGGGACTTGGCGCGAGCATGGGTGCGTTCCTTCTGTCAGCAGGCACAAAGGGGAAAAGATTTGCGCTTCCCAACAGCCAGATACTCATACACCAGCCTCTTGGCGGGATGCAGGGACAGGCGACGGATATAAAGATACATACGGAATGGCTGCTCAGAATCAAGGACACTCTCAACAAGGCGTTGAGCGAGAACACAGGCCAGCCGATTGAAAAGATTGAAAGAGACGTCGAGAGGGATTATTTCATGAGCGCCGGGGAAGCAATGGAATATGGACTCATCGATAAGGTCATGATGAAATAGAAGCAGGATTTACCTGTGCATGCGGAGAATTATATCCGCAGGGAGGATTCCAATATGTCAAAGGAAATCGGAGGGGACAAGATAACCAAATGTTCCTTTTGCGGCAAAAGCCAGAACCAGGTGGACAGGATCATCGCAGGTCCCGGTGTTCACATATGCAATGAATGCATAGAATTATGCAATGAAATAATGGAGAATGACTATTCTGAAGTCGACGACATGCTGGAGAATCCGGATGTCAAACTGCCGGTGCCCGCTGAAATCAAGGCCAGGCTGGACGAATATATCATAGGCCAGGAGGAAGCAAAGAAAACAGTATCGGTTGCCGTCTACAACCACTACAAGAGAATCATGCAGAAGAACTCGGATGACGACACCGAGATCCAAAAGAGCAATATTCTTATACTCGGGCCGACTGGAACAGGCAAGACATATATCGCGCAGACCCTTGCAAAAATACTGGATGTCCCGTTCGCAATAGCCGACGCGACTACTCTTACCGAGGCCGGATATGTCGGGGAGGATGTAGAGAACATTCTCCTGAGGCTGATCCAGGCCGCCGAATTCGATATTGAAAAGGCGCAGAAAGGCATCATTTACATCGACGAGATAGACAAAATATCCAGAAGGAGCGAAAATCCCTCCATAACACGCGATGTCAGCGGCGAAGGAGTGCAGCAGGCGCTTTTGAAAATACTTGAGGGAACCGTTGCCAATGTGCCGCCGCTCGGCGGGAGAAAGCACCCGCAGCAGGAATACATACCCATCGATACATCGAATATACTTTTCATATGCGGAGGAGCTTTCCAGGGAATCGAGGAAATCATCCAAAACAGGCTGGGGAGAAGATCAATCGGCTTTGGGGCGGACGTGGCCGTGAAAAACAGCATCGAGGCAGTCGAGTCATACCAGTTCGTCGAACCGGAGGATTTGCTGAAATACGGGCTTATTCCGGAATTGATAGGAAGGATACCCGTCGTCGTCTCCGTGCACCAGCTGTCGGAGGAATCCCTTGTGACAATACTGAAGAGGCCGAAGAACGCACTGGTGAAGCAATACTCCAAGCTGTTCAGCATGGACGACTGCGACATAGAGTTCACCGAAGGGGCGCTCCGGGCGATTGCGAAAAAGGCTCTTGAAAGAAAGACCGGCGCCAGGGGGCTCCGTTCGATACTTGAAAAGGCAATGATGGAAACAATGTACGAGATTCCGTCCGACAAGGATGCGATCAAGTGTATCGTTGATGAATCGACCATTCTCAGGGGAACCAAACCCAAGATACTGTATGCGGGCAAAAAGAAAGAATCCGCATCCTGACAATATTAAAGAGGCTGACCGGCCTCTTTTTTTTACCCTGATTTACAATCGCCGCGCCAATGGCCGCACCAAAAAGGGTACATTCCTTTCGTGTTGTAATTGAACCCGGCATACAATATAATCAGAATAGTAAAATTGCGGTGGTGCATATGACTTTATTAGAGGCTTTGATACTCGGAATAATACAGGGGCTTACGGAATTCCTGCCGGTCAGCAGCTCCGGACATCTTGTCATTTTCGAAAAAATCCTTGGCATTGAAGGCGCGACGATGTATTTCAATGTCATGGTCCATCTTGCGACCCTCACAGCGGTGTGCATAGCACTTTGGAGTGAAGTGCTGGCGCTTATAAAGAAACCGTTCTGCAGGATGACCGGCATGCTTATAATAGCCACTATCCCGGCGGTTGCCGCGGGGTTGTTGCTGAACGACATTTTCGAGGAAGTTAACGCAAGCGGAGTCACCGTTGGCTTCGGGCTTCTGGTGACAGGGGCGGTATTGCTTGTATCCTCGGCATTGAAACCCGGTAATAATGGAATAAATGAAATGAAGTGGCATCATGCGCTTGTTGCGGGCATTGCCCAGGCGATTGCGATAGTTCCCGGCATATCAAGGTCGGGAATGACTATATCGGCAAATCTTGCTGTGAAAATGAACAGGGAGCTTGCGGTAAAATTCGCCTTTTTAATGTCGATTCCGGTAATCCTGGGAGGGTTTGCACTTGAAACAATTCAGCTGGTATCCTCAGGTTCGGGCGAAATGGAGTGGCTGCCGGTTTTGGCCGGTATGGTTGCAGCCGGTGTTTCCGGTTATTTTGCAATAAAGTTTTTTATAAAGACGGTAATGAAGGGAAAACTTAAGTGGTTCGCATATTATGCGTTCGCCATAGCGGGGTTGGTCCTTGCAGACCAGCTGTTCTTCGGAGTTTTCTTTGACAGGTTGTTTTGATCAATGGGAGAAAGAATGATTGTCCTTGCAATAGAGACAAGTTGTGACGAGACCGCATGCGCCGTTGTAAAAGACGGCAGGGAAGTGCTGTCCAATATAATATCGTCCCAGGCGGAACTGTTTGAGAAATACGGCGGTGTGGTTCCTGAAATAGCTTCAAGGAAGCATATGGAATACATGATTCCCGTTGTAAGCGAGGCTATGGGGAAAGCGGGCATCGGATTTGACGATATCGATGCCGTGGCAGTCACCAAAGGACCGGGCCTGGTCGGGGCTTTGCTTGCCGGCATATCGCTTGCCAAGGGAATCGCGATGGCGTTGGAGAAACCGTTGATCGGTGTAAATCACCTCGAAGGCCATATAGCTGCGAATTACATCGGATGGCCGGAACTCAAGCCTCCTTTTCTTTGCCTTTTGGTTTCAGGCGGGCATTCCCATATCCTCAGGGTAGACGACTATACCGATATAAAAGTACTTGGAAGGACAAGGGACGACGCCGCCGGAGAGGCATTCGACAAGATTGCCAGGGCAATCGGACTGGGATACCCGGGCGGACCGAAGGTTGATGCCCATGCCGCCGTGGGAAATAAAACAGCCTACGTACTGCCAAGGACGAAATTCAGGGACAATCCATACGATTTCAGTTTCAGCGGCCTCAAGACGGCAGTTTTGAACATTGCAAACAATTCGATGCAAAAGGACGGGGCTATAAATGTAGACGATATCTGCGCATCATTTCAATATACGGTTGCCAGGGTGTTGGTGGAAAACACCATGGAAGCCGCTGATGAAACGGGGATCGGGACCATAGTGGTTGCGGGAGGAGTTGCCGCCAACTCCGGTTTGAGAAAAGAAATGGCCGAGGAATGCTACGCCCGTGAATATAAACTGTATTTCCCTCCGCTTGAGCTTTGCACCGACAATGCCGCCATGATAGGCTCGGCGGCATATTTTCATTTGATTAAAGGCGAAAGCGACGATTATTCGCTCAATGCCGCCCCTTCGCTTAAAATCGGCGTGTAAAGCCACATAAATCAGCAGGCCCATCTGTGGATAACATCCAAAAACCAAGCTACAACCATATAAATATTTATACTTCTTTTACAGCTGCCCTGTTGAAAAACATGTGGAAAACCCTCAAAAACCTGTGAAAAACCCCACCAAAAAAATGCCCTGGGCATTATTGTTGTTTTTTTTAGGTCTGTTTATGAATTTGTATGGTTCAGGTGTTAGAATTATAGTCAGATTTATGTTGCGGGGGTATTTTATGAGGGAATGGATCAACCACACAAAGGCCATGGCGTATGAGACGGGGAGAAGGTTCAGGTTTCCGGTGAAGATAACAGGATGTTCGCTTGAAGGAAATACCCTTTTGATTGACGTCGACAGCGGCTATTTCGACATAATCATGCAAAAATCATTCGGGTATGAATTCCAGCGTTTCACGAATGCCGGGGACGCCGGCGGGATGACCATTAAGATTGACGCGGTAGGCGGCTATGCATTCAGAATCAGATATCCCGGAAATGTCGTTAAGGACGAAACGCTCATGGCTCCGGATGTTCCAAAGGGCATCGGCGCTCGAATTGTTGAAACGGATGAAGACATAACTTTCATTCTGGAAAAAGCATCGCTTCGAATCATCAGGCATCCGCTGCGGATGCTGCTGCTTGACGAATCGGGAACCATGTTGGTGGAAATTCCGGGCATTGACGCCTGCCATCCGAATGACTCGGGGGCCGGCGGGTTTTGTTCACTCAACGATTTTTATCCGTTCGGCACATCCGAAGGAATGTCAACCTTCACGACAAGACTTTCCCTGAACGAAAGGATATACGGCCTCGGCGAAAAATTCCTCGGCGTGGACAGGCGAGGACAGTACATTGAATCAATTCATCAGGACTGCGCAGGGAACGAGGGCGCCCGCACATACAAGAACATACCTTTTTACATGAGCACGGCCGGATACGGTGTTTACGTCAACTCGGCCTATCTTATGGATTACGATATCGGTTCGGTTAATTTTGACTTCGCCAACATATTTCTGGAAGAAGATGAGATGGATGTGTTTCTGATAGCCGGGCCGTCCCTCAGGGATATCCTTGGAAGATACTGCATGATAACCGGCTTCGCACCGGGACTTCCCCGGTGGAGCTATGGCCTGTGGATGAGCCGCAACAGCTATGAAAACGCGGACATAGTCAGGGGAATCGCCCACCGTCTCAGGGCTGAAAGAATCCCGTGCGACGTACTTCACCTCGACACATACTGGTTCGAGCAGGACTGGATATGCGACCTCAGGTTTTCCAAGGAAAGATTCCCGGAGCCGGAAAAACTGATAGCAGATCTTGCAAAACAGGGTTTTT
>JAWOIG010000150.1:0-4224 GCA_046484775.1 Clostridia bacterium
GCGGTGCGGGTGCTGGTAGCCACCGATATCGCCGCGCGCGGGGAGGCAGACCGTGTTCCGATGGATCTGGGGGGAATGAGGTCCACTTCAATAAGCTGTTTTCAGTATTCGGCGCTTAGAAAGCATCTGGGCCTTGAAGAAGGTCTGCCACTTATATATGACGATTTTCAAATGCTTGCCATACCTGAGCCCGATGTGCTCGACGCACTCGACTGTGATGTGGTATTCGTAGATGGAAAATACAGCAATGCCTTCGATGAAAGACACAAATTCATGTATTATGATTTCAATGGCAGGCTCCCGGCCATGGTTGGCAAACCTGACTCATATAAGGTGCTCGAAAACGGGACCATAATAAAGGACGGGAAGTCGATGCCGACGGGATCAACAGTCTTTGACGATCCCCATGGGGGGAACATATTCGACATTGACAACATATACATGGAGCCCCTTTCCGAGCTCAGGGAGAAGCTTGAAAGACGGAGGCTCGATGATGCATCCATCGAAAAACTTGCGATGATGTGCAGGAATGTGCGCGAAGCCACGGACAGGGCGGTGTTTCTGACGGATTTCGAGATGCCGCTTGAATTCGTAGGGGGAATAGCCAACGGTTCCATGCTGTGCGTCCTTGAGCCTGAATATATAAGGGATTACCACGAAATGAAGGCCGAATATTACGCCAGGCAGATGGAAAGGGTGGTGAAGGCGGTCAGGGGAAGCGTGGACCTAGTACTGTCCGGCAACCAGGACCTTGGCACACAGAATACGACGATTGTTTCGCCCGGCATCGTCGACGAACTGTTCATGCCGTATTTCAAGATTGTGAATGACGCCGCCCATGCAGCCGATCCGGGAATCAGGACTTTCCTGCATTCGTGCGGAGCCATATACGATATAATCGACAGCGTGGTGGATGCCGGGTTTGATATACTCAACCCGGTGCAATGGTGTGCGGGCGGACACTCATACAGGGAATGGAAGGACAAGGCCGGAAAAAGACTTGTTCTGTGGGGCGGCGGGGTAGACAGCCAGCATACTCTTCCACTGGGAACGGTGGACGAAATCAAAAGGCAGGTATCGGAAGTCGTACCTTATATGAAAAAGGATGGTGGGTTTGTGTTCTGCAATATACACAACCTGACTGCCGAGGTCATTCCGGAAAAAATAAAGGCAATATACGACACGGCAAAAATTTCATAGGAAAATCCACATCATTTATATCGGCAGGTTAAAAATAGCCGCGGATTTATATCCGCGGTTTATTGCACAGGAATTAAATACATATACCATTGTGACATGGAGATTCTGAGGTTTGACGGCAGGCCGATGCTATTGCTTGGGACTGCGGCCGTATGCGGGATATATATGACGACGGGCGGGAGTCCGTGGACAGCTTTTATTCTGGTGCTCATTCTGCTTGCCGGGTCATGGATTTCAGGAACGAGCCGAAAATATGTAGCCGCAGCAGTTGCAGCTGTGCTTGTTTTCGCGGCATACGGGCAGCTTCACGAAAAAATCCTCGATAAGTCTTATTCGCAATTTGCGGGTAAGGAATGCATAATCACTGGAACGGTTTCATCTGTTGAGGCATCCGGGGGGGAATATACCCTTTTGTCAATAAGACCCGTGGGTTTGTTTGGTAAAAAGGTCAAGGCTTATCTGTTCGAATGCGGTTTTGAATATATGCAGGGAGATAGGATTCAGATAAGAGGAACGATTCGAAAACCTGAGGCCGCCGTGAATCCGGGAGGTTATGACGCAAGGAAGATGATGTATGCCGACGGTATGACGGCTATGGTTTTTGTTAACAATGGAAATATATCATATATAAGCGGATTTACATTGGGCAAGGTTTTTGGGTTTGCCAGAAGGGATATCGCACGCACCTGCATGGATTTGCTGGGCAGTGAAAATGGTGGTATACTTGCCGGAATGATGATAGGAGACAAGTCATATCTTGATTCCGGGACAAAGAATGAATTCAGGGACAGCGGCCTTTCACACACCATGGCTGTCTCAGGCTCGCATGTCGCTTACCTTCTGGGACCGCTTATGTTCATGTTTGCAAAAGCGGGCATCGAGAGAAGGAAATACTACCCCTGGCTGATAGCGATCCTTGCCCTGTTCACAATGCTCGCGGGACTTCAGCCTTCTGTCCTCAGGGCTGCGCTGACTGCATCCGTAATGCTTATGGCGGGTATGTTTTCAAGGGAAACCGATTCATTGAACAGCCTTGCGTTCTCCGCGCTGGTTCTTCTGGTCATCAATCCATATGCATTGTACGATGCGGGTTTCATTTTATCCTATACGTGTGTACTGTCGATACTGCTTTTCCATAAGCCCCTGGCAGCCAGGCTGGGCAGGAGCGCATATGCAGGAATACTGGGAATGACCATTGCGGTTCAGATAGGAATACTTCCGGTTACCGCTAAATTATTTTATACCGTCCAGATTTTTTCCATAGTGTCGAACATGCTCATTTTTCCCGTCAGGGCAGTCCTGGCAGTGGCGGGATGGCTGATGTATTTTCTGGATAAGCTTTTGCCGCCGCTGGCTGATTTGACGGCCGTACCAGTGGGGTGGCTTACTTCATCCATAGCATCGGTCGCCGAACTGTTTGGCGGAAGCGAAATGTCCGTTGTCAACGTTCCGTTCATACCGGCCTGGGCGGCGGCTGTATACTATATTGCATTCTACGCAATTTTGCATTATCCAAAATACTCGCTTTATGCGGCGGCATCCATTGCAGCCGCAGTGGCGCTTTACATAGGAATTTTTTCATTTTCAGCTGATATATGTGTTTTCTTTGACTCGGGGCAGGCGGATTGCTTCCTTATAAAAACGGGCGAAGGGGACATTTTGATAGACACGGGCGAATATGCCCTTGGAAGTCCGATCGCGCATTTCTGCGGGGATTATATTGATGCGATATTCATCAGCCATGCCCATGAAGACCATACGGGCGGTCTTGAAGGCATTCTGGAAAGGTTTAGGGTCGGAATCGTCTATATTCCGGGAGGGAGATTTGCGGAAATGGAGGAAATCGCGGAGTTGTGCAAAAGATATGGCGTCATGTGCAAGGCGCTTCTTGCAGGCGACCACCTTAATGCGGGGGGGTATGATATCCAAGTGCTTAATCCGATGGATAAAAGCTATTTATCTTTAAATGACACGTCCATGGTGTTAAAATTGACTTGCGGGGAAAACACGATGCTCTTTTGCGGGGATGCGGGCATCCCGTCCGAAATGGATATGATGTCCCGCGCCGGGTTGCTGGATGCGGATATATTCAAGGTTCCTCACCACGGGGCGGGCAATGCGGCTTATGAAAAGTTTTTTTCGGCTGTATCCCCGGAGATATCTGTAATCAGCTGCGGATTGAATTATTTCGGCCATCCGTCTTCAGAAGCGCTTGAA
Organism: Clostridia bacterium; assembly: GCA_046484775.1. GTDB lineage: Bacteria > Bacillota > Clostridia > DUPQ01 > DUPQ01 > JAFGQE01. The sequence goes on from JAWOIG010000150.1 coordinate 3,418, forward strand.
TTGCTGGGGGATTCATCCGTTTTCAGGACGGATATGGATGGGGCCGTCGTCATAAGGATGGGCAGGAACGGGTATAAGGTGAAAACGGTGAAAAAATGAATTATGAACGGATAAAAAGCGAATTGGCGGATGGAAAGCTGAAGAATCTTTACCTTTTGTACGGAGAGGAGGATTTTCTGAAAAAAGCAGTTGCTGGACGGCTTGAGGCAATGGCGGCCGCCCGTTCGGACGGCAGTCTTGAAAAGGTGCGGTTTGAAAAAGGACTCGCCGCCATTGACATTGCCCAGGCCCTTGGCACCGCGTCTTTTTTCGGCGGCGGCAAGTTTGTGTTTTGCCTGAATACAGAGATCTTCAAGGGTAATGCCCTGAGGAAGGACTTCGAGGAAACCCTGGGGCGGATTCCGCAGGGATGCTATGTTGTGTTTTCCGAGGAATCGGTTGATAAGAGGAACCCGTTGTTCGCGGAAATGAACAAAGCCGGATATGCTTATTCAATCGATATCAGAAAAAGCGGGGACCTTTCAAAATATATCGCTGAACGATTTAAAAAACTCGGGAAGAAAATATCATATGATAATATAAGTCTTTTCATGGAATATTCAGGTGGCAGCCTGACGGATATTGAGGCCGACATTGAAAAAATCGCACTTTACATGGACTCAAGAACCGAGGTAAGGAAGGAATACATAACCGATCTGTGCTCGGGAACCAGACAATACCGAATTTACGAGATGCTTGACGGTAAAACATAAACGATGTGGAAAGTTTTCCAAACAGGTTGATGAAATAAGAGCGGGTAGATAATTG
>JAWOIG010000227.1:0-3521 GCA_046484775.1 Clostridia bacterium
GGAAGGAATACATAACCGATCTGTGCTCGGGAACCAGACAATACCGAATTTACGAGATGCTTGACGGCATATTTGGCAAGGATGCAGGCAACAGCCTCAGGCTCATGAGGGAGCTGCTTGCGGACAAGGTCCCGGTCCAGATGATGCTGGCCTCGATTCACGGAAGATTGATGGAGCTTGCTATGATAAGGGAGGATTTGGACAAGGGAAGGGATCCGACCGTAACCAGAAACGGCAGGCCTGTCGCCGACTTCATCATAAGGCGTATGAGAAACCAGGCGTCGAATTACAGCCTGAGTGTCCTAAGGGAAGCCATTGTCAGGGCTGCGCAGACCGACATCGATATAAAATCAGGAAAAATCAGCGACACCGCGGGCTTGGAAATCCTTGTAAACATGCTTGCCGGGGTATAAACTTTATAAAACGATAAACGGAGGCATACCGATGAGATGGACCAGGGAAGAGTATGTTGAATATGTGACATTCAAGAGCGGAAAGAGGCCGATGTTCGTCGAGCTGTTCGGCCCGCTGGTGGGCCTTGACGGCGAATGGCGGGCACAGGGCGCATCAGAGGACGAGATTTCAATGAATGCATTCGACTGGGATTATGTGCCTGCCGTACAATGCGGGGGCAACACCGACATATACGGCGGACCGGAGTCTTATATAGTCGAGGAAACAGATGAGTATATGATTGAAATCGACGGTTTGGGAAGAAAGATGAAGCTCATGAAGGGCAAGGCGACCATATCGCTGCCACTGGATTATCCGGTGAAGACGGGCGACGACTGGCTCAGGATAAAGCATCTGTATCAGTTCGACGAGGGCAGGATAGACTTGGTTCAGCTGGAAAAGGCAAAGTCGGGGCAAAAGGAGGGCGCCTTGGTCGTTGCCTCTATGCCGGGCGGCTTCGACCTTCCCAGGCAGCTGATGGGCGAAGAGGAAATAAGCTATGCCTACTTCGACCAGCCCGAGCTTATAAAGGATATGCTGGATACGGCCGCAAAAACCACTGTGAAGGTTCTTGACAGGATCAGCGACCATGTGATTATCGACCAGCTAAGCGTGCATGAGGACATGGCGGGGAAAAGCGGTCCGCTGATAGGACCGTCCATGATAAGCGAGTTCGTGCTTCCTTACTATAGAAAGGTATGGGACATGCTGTCCTCAAAGGGAACAAAAATATTCTCGCAGGACAGCGATGGGAACATGAATCCCGTCATCGATGTATTCCTTGAGAGCGGGCTGACCCAGATGTATCCGATGGAGCCTGAATCAGGGATGGATATCGTCAGGGTTCATGAAAAGTACGGCGCCAGGCTTTCTTTGAAGGGCGGATTGAACAAATATGTCCTGAAGGATGGGAAGGAAGCCATTCGAAGGGAGCTTGAATACAAAATGCAACCCTCAATGCAAAAGGGGGGAATTGTCTTTGGACTCGACCATAGGATTCCAAATGGCACCCCGATAGAATACTACAGATATTATGTTGAGCTCGGAAGAGAGCTTCTGGGCATCGAACCCTTGTCAAAGGACAGGAAGGGCTGGATGCGGCAGGCATTCTAAAATAAACGAACACAAAAATGAACGGGGGTATACCCCGTTTATTTTATGTGTTGCTGCTTATTTAACGGTGGGTGTCAAGCCATTTTGTTAAGCGCGCTCATAAGCCTTGATTTGTCCCTGGCCGCTTTGTTCTTATGAATAAGACCCTTGCTGGCTGCTACATCCAAAGCTACTGTAGCTGTCTTGACTTTTTCCGCAGCATCGGCGGCTTTTGATTCAAGTGCCAGGCGGGCTGATTTAATCTGCTTTCTCAGCGCTGATTTCTGCGAAGAGTTCGCGGCATGCTTTTTTTCGGATACCTTGACTCTTTTCATAGCGGATTTAATATTGGGCAAAGCTTTCACCTCCGGTTTCTTTTTTAGCTAAGCCATTGTACCATGATAAACAAGCCATTACAACCCCTCTGAAGCTGCTCCGGAGTTTTTGTGAGCAGTTAATTCCCAAAGTAAGTTCCATAGTGGAACTTGCTATGGAAATTAGCGGTTTTTGTGAACCGCGGGCTTGCTGTCGGCCGGAACTTTCCGGAAAAATTGCGAAGAGCCGTATATTTGATATAATGGAAGCGGGTTTTCATTTCATTATTATTCACATCACTTGAACTAATGGAGGATTTTCATGAGAAGAACTAAAATTATATGTACTATGGGACCTACAACCGAGGGTCTTTGCGAAGAATTAATCAAAAACGGGATGGATGCCGCAAGATTCAATTTCTCGCATGAAAATTATGAAATACACACGCGCAGGATTACCGAAATGAAAGCGGCGAGGGAAAAACTCAATGTACCGATTCCGCTTATTCTTGATACTAAGGGCCCCGAGATGAGGATAGGAATGTTGAAAAAGAAATTCGTGCTGAAGAACGGAAGCGTCATAAGGCTTGTGGTTGAGGATATCGAGGGAGACGAAAAAAGAATTTCCATAACCAATAAGCTGCTTTATGAAAAAGTCGGGGAAGGACAGCTCATCTACATTGACGATGGTATAATCGAGCTCGAGGTTACCGCAATCGATGGCACGGACATAGTATGCAAAGTTCTTTCGGGCGGCATGCTGTCAAACCGCAAAGGCGTCAATGTGCCGGACTGCGACACGGGACTGCCTTTCATGAGCGAGCGGGATATCAGTGATATAAACTTCGCGATTGACAATGATTTTGATTATATAGCCCTGTCTTTCGTTCATAGTGATTCTGACATTTTCAGGGTGAGGACCATACTGAAGAATAAATACAGGGAGGATATAAAGATCATCGCCAAGATAGAGAACAGCGAGTCGGTCAAAAACATCGACAACATCATTGAAGCGGCGGACAGCATTATGATAGCAAGGGGAGACATGGGAATAGAACTGCCGTTCAGCCAGGTCCCCGTCATTCAGAAGAAGCTGATAAAAAAATGCTACAGATCCGCAAAGCCGGTTATTGTCGCTACGCAGATGCTTGAGAGCATGACCGAGAACCCAAGGCCTACAAGAGCCGAGGTGTCCGATGTAGCCAACGCCATTTACGACGGGACCAGCGTTGTGATGCTGTCCGGTGAAACGGCCGCGGGTGCGTTTCCGGTCAAATCTCTGCAGACCATGGTTCGGGTCATAGAAGATACAGAGAAGGATATAGACTACAAGGCCAGATTCCAGAACGACAACTTCAAGACCATCGAGAAGAATACCCTGAATATAATCAGCAAGGCCGCGGTCGTGACCGCATTTGAAATGGATATAAAGGCAATAGTGATGCCTACGAGGACGGGAAGATCGGCAAGGATGGTTTCAAGTTTCAGGCCGAGCAATCCCATCATCGCCATAACCATGAATCCGACGATACAGAGGCAGCTGAACATGTCGTGGAACATAAAGCCCATGCTGAGTGAATTCATAGGCGGGGAGAAACAGCTTTTTGAGAGTGTCATGGAAAAAGCCGCGGAGAGCGGACTGGTGAAAAACGGAGACACTGT
>JAWOIG010000048.1:0-4348 GCA_046484775.1 Clostridia bacterium
GATATCGCCTCGTCCATTGAAAATCCGGATACATTCGGCACTATCGCCTGTTTCTCAATGTACTCTTCATCGCCTTTTCTTGCCACTTGAAGATATTCAAGGGTTTTTTCGATAATATCGCCCACTATCGGCGCCGCAATGACGCCTCCGTATACTGAGGCTCCCCTTGGGTCGTCCAGTATTACCAACACGGTTATCACAGGCTTGTCTGCCGGTGCGAATCCGCAGAAGGACGCTATATACCTGTCGTCTTCGGTCGTTTCGGAAGTACCCGTCTTTCCCGCCACCCTGTACCCGGGGACAAAGGCGTTCTTTCCTGTCCCCTCCGAAACAACCCCCTCGAGGACTTCCCGCATGGTTTCCGATGTTTCGTTGGATATGACCTGCCTTAGGATTTCAGGCTGATATCTTATGACTGTGTTGCCGGTGTCGTCAATTACTTCCCTTACCAGCATCGGCTCCATAAGATAACCGCCGTTGGCAATCGCATTATAGGCCATTACAAGCTGAATCGGCGTTATGGTGAACCTTTGCCCGAAGGATGCGACCGCCATGTCGATTTCCGTGGGCTCACTGTGGAACATACTGTTTTCCTCGCCCGAAAGGCCTATGCCGGTTTTTTCCATGAAGCCGAACATCCGGACATATTCATAGAAACTGCTAATGCCTATCGTCTGCGATACTTTCACAAATACGGGATTGCATGAGTTGTATATTGCCTGCATGAAAGTCTCCACTCCATGCGGCCATTGCTTGCTCCAACAGAATATTTCGTGTCCCTGTACCGTTACCGGATAATCATCGGTCATATCCTCAAGTCCCATTACATCGTTTTCAAGGGCCATGGCCGCCACGACCGCCTTAAAGGTGGATCCCGGTTCGTAAGTATCTGAAACAGCCTTGTTGCGCCATACCGTATTACCCAGAAAAGCGGTATCCTCAGGCGTATAACCGCTCCATGAATCCATCTCGAATCCGGGCGGGTTGGCCCTGGGTTCATTCAGATTGTAGTCGGGCTTTGAAACCATGGCAAGGATTTCGCCTGTAAGGGAGTCCGACACGATGACGCTTCCGCCGCGGGCCACCTTATTATCCTCCAGGCCCTTCTGAAGCGCTTGTTCCGCTATGAACTGTATGTTTCTGTCGATTGTTAACACGACATTCAATCCGTCGGCGGCGGCTATTTCCGTTTTTGTCGAAAACGGCAGCTCGGTTCCATCCTTGTCCACTTCCGTTATTATCTTGCCCGGAACTCCCTTCAGGAATTCCTCCATTATCGCCTCGATGCCGAACAAGCCCTGGTTGTTGGCGCCGGTGAAGCCTATGACATGAGCGGCAAGATTGTCATTGGGATAGTAGCGTTTTGTGTCCTCCGACACATAAACGCCGTCTATTTTATTTTCCTCGATCCATTTCCTGACGGCATCCCCGTTTATCCTGTCGGTTTTTTTTGCGATTATCTCAAATTCGCTGTCCTTCATTAGCTTAAGGAGTATCGCCTCTGTATCAAATCCAAGTAATTCGGACAATTTCGAGGCAATCGCCCCGGGCTCGACCGCTTTGTTGTTCCTGATGATCCTCGGGCTTACGGTCACGTTGTCAACGGCCACGGAAACGGCAAGCTCATTTCCCGTCCGGTCATATATGTTTCCCCTCACCGGACTCAGGATTCTCCCGCTGTTCTGCTGCTGGTATGCCTGTTTGCGAAGTTCCCCTGACCATATGAACTGAATGTAGGCTATCCTGCCCAGAAGGGCAAGCACGGCGATTGCGGATATTATAATCAAAAAAAGCAGTCTCCGTTTTCTGATAGACTCTTCCGTAGGTCTGGTCTTGTTTTTTTTCCTTTTTTCCCTGGCCAAATCCGTTTCTCCCGTCAGACTGCTTTTCTTTGGTTACTTATATGTGCCATACCGTATGATTATATTATATTAAGCCGTTTCTGTGAATGAAAATATCTCCCCCGGGATATATGAATCCGGTATTCAGCATGTCAAAATGCATGTCCATATGCCTATTGCTCCCCATATATGCAAAAAACCGCAGCATGTACGGTTTTTCAGGCAAATCCGGTATTCGCTCAGCGCCCACCGGACAAGAAACCTTTTATATAATCAAAGAAATCGAATGCTTCAGCGCCTGGCATAGCCGGTTGATCGGCGACGGTTACGCTGTTCGCCCTGGGCACATCAATATATACTATCTGGCTTTTGTCAGGTTCCTGCATGCCGAGGACGGTCTCCGCGATATGCCTGACCTCCATTATATTTGTTTTTTTATCAAGTTCCACGCGCAGGGCTGAATTCACTGCATTCTGCGCAGTGAGCTCATTCTTAAGGTCGGCTATTTCATAATTCAGGTTGGTCATCTGGCCGTATCTTGCGGTTATGGTAAAGAACACCGCGAAAATAAGCGCAATCCATAATACGGCATTCAGCTTTCTGCCTAAATTGCGCCCTTCTATCACCTTCAGCCGGACTTTGTTTTCAGTTGTTTCCTCAGGAACGCCCCCCGGTCCCCTCAATTCATAACCCAGTTCCTGCATATGGATCTTTTCAGTCTTCATCAGCCCTCCCCCGGAAAATTTTTCCGGCCGGCATTATACCGGCCGGGATTTTCCTTGCTGTGCATCTTTCGTTTCTTGGTTGCTTTTGTCTTTTGTAAGTTTTTTCTTCTTCTTCTTTTGTAAAAGTAATCTTTTGTGTTTTGTTTGTTTTTTTCTTTAGTATTATGTCATGGTGCATTCAATGATTCTGAGCTTTGAACTCCTTGAACGTCTGTTATTGTCAATCTCCTCGCCGGCGGGCAAAATTGGCTTTTTAGATATGACTTTGTGCCTTGACACCCGCTTGCAAACACATACAGGAAAGTAGGGGGGACATGTGCATGGGTTTTCCAGCTTGGAGAATGCGACCTTTACTATGCGGTCTTCAAGGGAATGGAAGGAAATAACAGCCAGCCTGCCTCCCGGCCTGAGGCCGTCGGCCGCCTTGTATATCGCTTCCTCGAGAATTTCCAGCTCCTTGTTGACTTCAATCCTTATTGCCTGGAAAGTCCTCCTCGCGGGATGCGTTCCCTTGAACCTGTCCTTCGGGGGGTATGCGGACTTGATTATTTCCGCCAGTTCCGTGGTTGTCCTTATTTTGGATGTTCTTCTTTTGTACTCTATAGCCGAAGCTATTCTTCCTGCGTATCTTTCCTCACCGTATCTCCCTATGATTTCGGTGAGCTTTTCCTTTGTATATCCGTTGACGACATCATATGCCGTCAGATCATCGTCAGTATCCATCCTCATGTCAAGCGGCGCTTCACTATGGTAAGAGAACCCCCTCTCAGCTTGGTCAAGCTGATGGGATGAAACACCAAGATCCATCAGGATGCCATCCGCACCCCCGGGTATATATTGCTTTATTATATTGTCAATGTTCAGAAAATTATCCTTGACAACTATGTACTTGCCTTTGGTTTCAACTTTCTCCAGCGTCCTTTTCGTCTCTTCCACTGCAGCGGCATCCCTGTCAATGGCTATCAGGAGTCCTTCGCCGCCGAGTCTTTCGAGAATCCTGGCGCTGTGTCCGCCTCCCCCGGCGGTGCAGTCGATATATTTTCCGTTCTTATCAATGTTCAGGTGGTCTATCGTTTCATCCGGCAAAACCGATTCGTGTCCGAATACCCCGCTCATAGAGCCTTTTCCAGCTCGGCGACTATTTCAGCGGCCTTCTCCAGGCTAATATCCGTGTTCGCGAAATATGCCTCGCGTGTGTCCTTGTCCCAGATCTCCGCTTTGTTTCCATCACCGGCTATGGCGACTTCCTTGCCGATCCCCGTATCCTCCCTGAGTTTATAAGGTATCGTTATTCTTCCCTGCTTATCTATCTCGCACAACGCCGCCGATTGGAACAGCAGTCTTCTCTGCATCTGAACGGCTTTGTTGCTTGACGGCAGTTTCTCATATTTCTCAACCAGCCTCTTCCAGTCGTCCATTGAATACAGCTTCAGGCATCTTTCGATAAGGTCTTTTGTAACCATGAACTTATTTCCCAGCTCTTCCCTGAAATCAGCCGGTATTATAACCCTTCCCTTATCATCGACTTTATGAAGATATTCACCGAACACTATTCTGCCGCTCTTTTCATTTTCTTGGGATAATGACCCTACTGTCTTACCACCCAACTCCACTTAATTACCACTCAGTCACCACCCTGTTTTTATTCTACACCCCGTTCCGGGCACTGTCAAGAAAAAATCCAAACAATTTTTTTATCTTTTTTTAAGCCCTTCACTGATTGAAACCGCTGTTGGATTTCCGTTGTTCCGTGTCGACTCCATGCCGCTTCCGTTCGCGGTC
>JAWOIG010000082.1:0-9904 GCA_046484775.1 Clostridia bacterium
CTACGGCGGAAATTGCGGTCATGGGGGCTGAAGGCGCGGCGAACATCATATTCAAGAACGATATCGCCGAAAGCAGCGATCCTATAGCATTCAGAAAAGAAAAAATAGAAGAGTACAGGGAAAAATTCTCAAATCCATATGTGGCGGCTTCAAAAGGATATGTCGACGATGTAATCGACCCGGCCGCTACAAGGACATACATTGCAAGCGCCCTTGAAATGCTGCAATCGAAGAGGGAAGACCGTCCCAAAAAGAAACACGGAAATATTCCGCTATAATATCAGGAGGATCTGACAATGAATAAATTTTTGGTAAAAGTCAACGGCAAAGAGTATGAGGTGGAAGTCGAGCAGATAGGCGGCGAGGCCGTCCATGTTGCAAAAACCGCTCCGAAGGCCGCTCCGGCTCCAACCGCGCAGGCAGCGCCCGCATCCGCACCCAAGGCACAGGGCGCCGTCGGAAACATAAAGATCAATGCGCCTATGCCCGGAACGATACTCGGAGTCAAGGTCAGCGTTGGTGAAAAAGTCGAAAAAGGGCAGACCCTTCTCGTACTTGAAGCCATGAAGATGGAGAATGAGATTGCAGCCCCTGAAGCGGGAACGGTTTCATCAATTAACGTAGAAGCGGGGAATTCGGTTGAATCGGGACAGCTGCTTGCTTCGTTGAACTAATCCGGGAGGGATTTAAATGGCAAGATTGAAAATAACGGATACAACACTGAGGGATGCGCACCAGTCGCTGATTGCGACCAGGATGACCACCGAGGACATGCTGCCGATACTTGATAAGATTGACAATGTCGGCTACCATTCGCTCGAAATGTGGGGCGGCGCCACCTTCGACGCATGCCTCAGGTTCCTGAATGAGGATCCTTGGGAAAGACTAAGGAAGATAAAGGCCGGGGCGAAGAAAACCAAGCTTCAGATGCTCCTCCGGGGGCAGAACATACTCGGATACAAGCATTATCCGGACGATGTGCTGGAATATTTCGTGCAGAAGTCCATTTACAACGGCATCGACATCCTCAGGATATTCGACGCCCTGAACGACCCGAGGAACCTCGAGGTCGCAATGAGAGCGACGAAGAAGGAAGGCGGGCATGCGCAGGGAACGATATGCTATACGACCAGCCCGGTGCACGACACCGAGCAGTTCATAAAGGATGCGAAGAGCCTTGTGGATGCGGGCGCTGACTCGATATGCATAAAGGACATGGCGGGCCTGCTGCTTCCATACACAGCATATGACCTTGTAAAGGCGATAAAGGAAAATGTAAACCTGCCCATACAGCTGCACACGCATGCGACCAGCGGAACTTCGGAAATGGTCTATCTGAAGGCCGTCGAGGCAGGTGTGGATATAATTGACACAGCCATCTCGCCGCTTTCAATGGGAACCGCCCAGCCCGCGACGGAACCGCTCATCATGACATTCATGGGAACCGAGCATGACACGGGGATAGATATCAACAAAGTGAATGAAATAGCCGATTACTTCAGGCCGATGAGGGAGAAATACCTCGCCAACGGCCTGTTGAATCCAAAGGTGCTCGGCATTGATGTCAAGACCCTGATCTATCAGGTTCCCGGCGGAATGCTTTCGAATCTTGTAAGCCAGCTCAAGCAGGCGGGCAAGGAGGACATGTTCAAGACGGTGCTGGAGGAAGTGCCGCGCGTCAGGGCTGAATTCGGATACCCGCCGCTCGTCACGCCCACAAGCCAGATAGTCGGAACCCAGGCCGTAATGAACGTCATAGCAGGCGAGAGATACAAGATGGTTCCAAACGAGTCAAAGGCTCTTGTGAGGGGCGAATACGGCAGGACGCCCGTACCTATATCAGAAGAAATAACAAAACTTATTCTCGGCGACGAGAAGCCTATTACGTGCAGACCCGCGGACCTTCTGGAACCGGGACTCGATGCGCTCCGGGAGGAGATGAAGGAATATCTCGAGCAGGAAGAGGACGTGCTTTCATACGCGCTTTTTCCAAAGGTCGCCCTTGATTTCTTCAAGCAGAGGCGTGCCGAGAAATACGGAATCGACAAGGACATGGTCGACATGGAGAACGCGGTTCATCCGATATAAAAAACAGGCCCCCGGGAAAGACGCGGTTAAATAGGGAAACTTATTGAACCATACCACAAACCGATATGGAAAAGAGAGAAGTCACAGGTTTTTTGGCTTCTTTTCTTTTTTTATACAATCAGCCACTTGCTTTTACGTCCCAAAAATTATATGATAATTGGGACGAAAGGAGAGCTTGATATGCGCGAGATCAATACAGAAAAATTAAAAAAACGAATTGATGAGCTTGGAAATGATGCAGTCTTTATAGCTTACGATTTTTTGGATATCGCAGATTATGAAACTGTTCGCAAAGCGTTGAATCGTTTGTCTGATGATGGGAAAACAAAGAAAATCCTTCGTGGCGTATATTACTGTCCGCGATTTAGTGAGCTTTTGAAGGAGCACGAAGCACCCTCTCCGCATCAAGTAGCAATGGCGATAGCGCGGAAATTCAACTGGAATATTGCTCCGTCAGGAACAACCGCTTTAAATATGCTGGGCTTATCTACACAAGTTTCTGCCAAGTGGAGTTACATCAGCGATGGAGCATACAACAGCTTTGAGCTTGGCAACATCACTATTGAATTTAAGCATCGCAATAACCGGGAAATAACCGGAATGAGTTACAAGACTGCCTTGATAATTCAAGGCATCAAGGCTCTTGGCAAGGGTAATGTTGACAATGCGGCGATTGAAAAAATCCGAGCATTATTGACAAAAAGCGAACAGCAAAAATTATTGAGTGAAGCCAAGCCTACGACGGTTTGGGTTTATCAAGCTATAAGACAAATTTGTAAAGGGAACTGATATGTACAGTCTTTTGAAGCTGTCGGAGGAAGAACGGCGCACTATTTTTCGTAACACTGCTCAAAAAATGGGTGTTCATGAAGCCATTATTGAAAAGGATTATTGGGTTTGCTTGATACTGGATTACCTTTTTTATAAAAGCCGCTTTCAGAAGCATTTGACTTTCAAGGGAGGCACGAGCCTTTCTAAGTGCTTCAATTTGATTAAGCGATTTTCCGAAGATATTGACCTGATTTTGGATTGGAGATTGCTGGGGTACGAAAAGGATGAACCGTGGCGGGAGCGATCAAAGACAAAGCAGGATGCTTTTAATAAAGAAGCAAATGCTAGAGCCGAAGTTTTCCTCGCCAATGAGTTTCTGCCGATCTTTATCTCAGACTTATCAGTTATTATTGGCAAAGCCGCAAGTGTTGAAATTGAACAATCAGACCCGCAAACCGTCAGTTTCCATTATCCGCAACTTTTCAGTATGGAGTCCATTTTACAATCAATCCGCTTGGAGATAGGCGCATTGGCCGCTTGGACGCCTGCGGTTGAGAGAACCGTCACACCTTATATCTTTGAGTATTATCCAAAATTGGCGCAAATTCCATCAATCTCTGTTATCGCCTGTTCAGTGGAAAGAACCTTTTGGGAGAAAGTCACGATACTGCACCATGAAACGAACCGACCTGAACATCTTGATATGCCAATGAGATATTCCCGTCACTATTATGACTTATACTGTATCGCGCAATCAGAGTATAAGGCAGTTGCATTAAGGCAGCTTAATCTACTCCAAAAAGTTGTGGTTTTTAAAATGAAATTCTACCCAAGAGCCTGGGCAAAATATGAGGAAGCCTTACCAGGTTCAATTAAACTCGTTCCGCCGAGTTCTCGTTTAAAAGCTTTGCGGAATGACTATGAAGGAATGACTGAAATGCTGTTCGGTAAATATCCGTCTTTTGAAGAGTTAATGCAATCCATTTCAAGCTTGGAAACCGAAATCAATCAAATCTATCTTGCTTCTTGGCAATGAAGCAAACGAGGCATTGCCGCGCTGACAATGCCTCGTTTGTATTTTAATATTTCGTATACCCGTGGTTCAATTAAAAAACAAAAGAAACCCGCAAACGGGGGCTTTTTTAGTGCTTGCTGACCTATGCATGGCCGGCCGGTTATAAAAATGCTGCCGTTGTGCGATATAAATCAAATTTGAACTGTCCAGGGTCAAGAATGTTGTCTGATTAATGTTTATAATATATTATAAATTCAAATATAAACCGAGGTGACGAAATGCCAGCCACATTCGATGTCAGGAAGAAACTCATCAATTCAATGGATACCTTCAGCAAGAGCAGAAAACGTATCGCGAATTTCATACTGGATAATTTTGATTCGGCCCCGTTCATGACCGCAGCCAAGCTTGCTAATGTTGTGGACACCAGCGAATCCACCGTAGTGAGGTTTGCTGTCGAGCTTGGATTCGAGGGATACCCGGAGATGGCGAAGGCCATGCAGGAGCAGGCGCTGCACAGCCTTACTGCGGTCCAGAGGCTCAAGATGGCCAATGAGACAATCGACAGGAATGACGTTCTGAAGAGTGTACTCAAGGCCGATATCTCGCGAATAAAGGAAACAATGGACGACATAGACAAGGGCACATTCAACAGGATCGTCGACAAGCTTCTTTCTGCAAACAAAATATATATTTTGGGCGTCAGAAGCTCGGCGGCGCTTGCGATGTACACCGGATTCTACTTCAACCTTATATTCGACAATGTTCATCTACTCAGCACGACAAGTGCCAGCGAGATCTTCGAGCATCTGCTCAGCGCGAGCGAGGGTGATGTAATGGTGGGAATAAGCTTTCCGAGATATTCCAAAAGAACGTCAAAGGCTATGGAATACATGGGCAAGAAAGGCGCTTATGTAGTCGCCATATCGGACAGCGTCAACTCCCCGATAGCGAAATGGGCGGACAGCACCCTGATCGCCAGGAGCGACATGACATCCTTCGTTGATTCGCTGACCGCACCACTCAGCGTCATAAATGCGCTTATAGTTGCGGCAGGGCTGAAAAGGGAAACGAAGGTAATGGAAACACTCACCTCGCTTGAAAAGATATGGGACGAATACCAGGTATATGAAAAGGACGACCAGAAGTAAAGCATTGACCGAAGGAAGGCTGACTTGAACAACGCAGAAAAAACATATGATGTCATAGTGGTCGGAGCAGGCGCATCAGGATTGATGGCGTCATCGTCAGCAGCGGGAAGCGGAGCCTCCTGCCTTGTTCTCGAACAAAAAAAGCGGCCGGGTTCCAAGATATTGATAACGGGCAAGGGACGCTGCAATATTACGAACGACTGTGAAATAGAGCAGGTGTTCGACAATGTGAGAAGAAACCGCAGGTTTTTGTATTCATCAATATATTCGTTCACCAATGATGACATAATCAGGCATTTCAATGGCCTTGGTGTTACGACGAAAGTGGAAAGGGGAGGCCGGGTCTTTCCGATTTCCGACAAGGCGTCGGATGTAGTGGAGGCCCTTGCCACGGATGCGGTAAAAAAGGGAGCGGTAATCCATACGGGAATGAAGGCGGCGCACATTATAATCGATGATGGCGTGGTTGCTGGAGTCGAATGTTCCGACGGAACCGTGTTCCATGGCAGGAATGTGATACTTGCATGCGGGGGAGCCTCATACCCCGCGACGGGAAGCGACGGCTCGGGTTATCTGCTTGCCAGGGAAGCCGGGCACAATATCATAGCGCCAAGAGGATCGCTCACGGGACTTGAGACATCGCAGAAGTGGGTGGCGGGAGTCTCAGGCCTGACGCTTAAAAATGTCGGTCTCGGAATACGAAAAAGCGGGAAAAACATATTCTACATGCAGGGGGAACTTCTGATGACCCACTTTGGCATATCCGGACCGATAACCCTGACCGCAAGCGCATATCTTGCGGATGCCGGATTCGAGGATGCACAGGCTTCCATCGACCTTAAGCCGGCGCTTGACGCGGAAAAGCTCGACGCGCGGATATTGCGTGATTTCACCGCCGCCTCCAACAAACAGTTCTCGAACTCGCTGGGTGCGCTTTTGCCGTCAAGCCTTATAATGCCCATTATCGCCATGTCGGGCATAGATCCGGTGAAAAAGTGCAATCAGATAACTGCCGCCGAAAGAAAAGGGCTTGCAGCGTTATTAAAGTATATCAGTCTTGACATAACCGGTCCGAGACCTCTCGAAGAGGCCATAGTTACCGCCGGTGGTGTCGACGTTTCTGAAATAAATCCTTCCACACTGGAGTCCAACCTCGTAAAAGGCCTTTACTTTTGCGGCGAGATCATTGATGTAGATGCAAATACCGGAGGATTCAATCTTACCATAGCTTTTTCGACGGGAAGGCTTGCAGGACTTACCAGCGCTAAAGCCATCTGATTCAGACGCATATGTTTTTCCGAAAGAATATTTCCGGTCGTTATCATCATGAAGACCGGCTTTTTGTATTATGCCGGGGCCCGGTAAGGGCAACTGCAAAAAAAAATAAATAATTTTTCAAAAACGTATTGACACATATAGCAAGGTATTGTATCATGTCAGCTATAGTACAACGCAAGGTAGTGAACAATAGACCATAACGGAGGTGAAAGCGTGAACATACAGTTTAAGAAAGGGGTCCTGGAGCTCTGCGTATTGTCGTTGCTGTACCACGGGGAAATGTACGGATATGAGCTTACGAGCAGGCTGTCTGATGCGGTATCGATATCCGACGGTACGATTTATCCGCTGCTAAGGAGAATGAAGCTGGAAGGCTATGTAACGACATATCTTTCCCAATCGAACGAGGGACCGCCGAGGAAGTATTACAAGCTCACGGAGTCGGGGGAGAAGTACAAGGACAATCTTCTGACGGAATGGACGGCCTTGAGCAAAGGCGTCAATAAATTGATTGAGGGGGGAAAAGGCAATGAATAAAAAGGCGTTTCTTCATCAGCTCAGGCTGGGCCTGAAGGGCATCCCAAAGAATGACCTTGAAGATATCATCTATGATTATCAGGAGCATATCGAATCAGCCCTGGAAACGGGCAAGAGTGAAGAGCAGATCACGGGAGAGCTTGGTTCGCCGAAGAAGATAGCAAAGCAGCACAGGGCTGAGTTCTATTTCAGCCAGGCAGAGGAAAAGAGGACGGCCGGGAGTGCGGCCAAGGCGATAATCGCCGGAATCGGGCTCAGTGTTTTCAACATTATATTCGTCCTTCCTCTGATCGTGGTGTTGTACGCGGTGCTCATATCGGTGTTCGCCGCGTTCCTGGCGGTAGCGGTATCGGGTCTGGCGGTGGCGGTTACCGGAATTATATTCCTGGGGGTTCTGCCGGCGATCGCAGTGGTATTGATAGGCATCGGGTTGGCGTGCCTGGGTATTCTGCTTATGATAGCGATGGGACTTTTAATAAAGGTGGTAACAATTGGAATGGTAGGATATTTCAAGGCAAATATCGGAATAGTAAGAAGAACGGAGGGGTTGTGATGAATAATAAGGGAAAAGGGCTTGTAGCCGTAGTGATAGTGCTGGCGGTAATATGCGTGTTGTTTCTGGCCGGAGGATGGATGCTGATGTCGGCAATGAACGGGTTTGACTGGTGGCGCAACATTCCCGAAAGAATCGGCGAGGCAGAGGAATACAATATATCGGAAACACAGGAAGCCTATGTTTCGGATGCGGACAGATTCGAGGTCAGTTCGGTAAGCTCGGACATAACGGTTGTTTTCGCGGACACGGATAAAGTTACCGTGAAGCTCGAGGGAACGTACAGGAGTTCGCGGGGAACCGTGGAGCTTAAGAAGCGGGTTTCCGGGGATACGGTGCATATATATGTGGAGTATCCGAAGTTTTCGGGCCTGTTCACATGGAACAGAACCAGTCTGACCGTCACCGTGCCCAGGGATATGGAAGATACAGCCATGATGATGAACAGCGTGTCCGGCAATGTAACGATTCCCTCGGGTTGGGAACTGAAGTCGCTTCAAGTGAATACGACCTCCGGAAATGTCAACACGGAATACATGACATGCGATGAATTCAGATATATAACCGTCAGCGGCAACCTGGTGCTGTTCGGCGACATTAAGAACAGGATTGACGCCGAGACCGTATCCGGAAAGGTTGACCTGACACTAAAGAGCAGCACCGGGGATGTCAACGTCAACAGCGTGTCCGGGAACGTGGTGGCAAGGCTTGAAAAGGATGCTGCCTTCAGGTTCAGCTTCAGTACTGTCTCCGGGAATTTCAAGAGTGCGTTCGCCGTGTTCACACAGGGTGGAAACAACAGCAGGAGCGGATACACTTCGGACGTTGCGGATATGCATATCGATGTCAACACAGTTTCCGGCGACCTGGATATAAAATATTAGTTTTACACCACATATAAAAAGACGGCTTGGGCCGTCTTTTTTTGCAGCATAGGCAAGCGGATTTGAAATGACCGGTTATTGAAAGTCGGGGAAAAATTCCTTGTATAGCGCCCGGATGGCATCATCGCAGTATTGCTCGTTCATTCCGAACATTATACTTACCTTTGAAGAACCCTGGTTGATCATCTTTACGACAATGTCGGATTCATAAAGCGCCTTCGCCGCCCGGAAGAAAGTCTCGGGCTTCTTCAGGCAATTCTCTCCGACGACCATGACCAGGGCCTGTCCGTGCGTAATCGTTATATCGTCGACGTCAAGCTCCTCCATTATGAGGTCGTACAATCTCTTTTCCTTTTCGGCGGACAAATAGTGGGTTCTGATGATTACGGAGATGTCGTCTATTCCGGAAGGCGAGTGTTCGTATGGTATTCCTTCTTTTTCAAGAATATGAAAAACCTTGCGGCCGAACCCGATTTCGCGGTTCATAAGGTATTTCCTGATATAGATGCTTGAAAAACCTGAGGATCCCGCAATGCCCGTAATCAGTTTGCGGCTGTCGGGGATTACGCCCGCATGAATCATTGTACCCGGGGCGGATGGGTTGTTGGTGTTTTTTATATGCACCGGTATATCGTTGTAATAAACAGGAGTCAGGGCTTCCTCATGAAAGACCGAGAAGCCCGCATATGCTAATTCGCGCATCTCTTTATAAGTGATGTCAGTGATAGGAGCGGGATTATCGACAAGCGAGGGATTGACCGCGAATATGGAGTCGACATCGGTGAAGTTCTCGTACATTTCAGCTTTGACGGCGGCGGCCACTATGGAACCGCTCACATCCGAACCTCCGCGGGGGAGTGTTACGATATCGCCGTTCTTCGAGTATCCGAAGAAGCCGGGGAAAATCCTTATCACGGAGGCGTCGTACAAATACGCGAGATTTTCATAGGATTCGGGAAGAACATTGGCGTTTCCGTATTCCTCGGTCAGAATAAGCCCCGCCTCGCCGGGGTTTATGTATTCGGCATCATGACCAAGTTTCTGCAGATATGAGGCAATGAGCTTTGCGCAGTTGTCCTCGCCCGAGGCCTTGATGCTGTCGAGGAACTCGCCCCGGTTGGTCTTGTCCATGAGACAGCGTTCCGTGAGATCCCTGTCGATAATCTCCACGATATTCTCGTCAAGTCCGAGTCCTGATGCTATTTCAGCATATCTTTCCATGACTTTACGATAATCGTAATCGGGATCGTAACCGGAAATGTAGGATTCAGCCAGTGAAATAAGAAGATCCGTAACCTTAACGTCGTTTTTATGGCGCTTTCCCGGAGCGGAGACAACGATAAGCTTCCTGTCAGGATCTGAAAGGATGATATCGCAAACTTTTTTGATTTGTGCCGCATCGGCAAGGCTGCTGCCGCCGAACTTTGATACTTTGACCATTGCCGCCCCTTGTAAGTCTGTTATGAAACATATTATACCAAATGCGGGTTGCATTCAAGATTAAATTGCCGGGATTGAGAGGAAGCGGATGCCGTGGTATTAGGCTCAAAGAATCAATTTCAATGCAATCAGGTTGAATCAAAAGTCTATAATTTTTGACAAATCATAGAAGGACAGTATATAATTT
>JAWOIG010000110.1:0-5628 GCA_046484775.1 Clostridia bacterium
TGATTGAGATACTGGGGGCGGGAAAAGTTGTTTCAAATTCATTGAGTTGTCTGTAGGATCTTATCTTTTCTATATTGCGGTTGAGGGCGGCGCGCAGGGTTGGCCTTCCACTCCCCCATCGCAGAAAATTCCCATTTTGCTGAAACAGAGTCAGGTACACTAAATTCTGATTGCCGGTGAAGTTACTCTTCACCTCCTGCGCGTCAATCGAGTAACTGTTTTTCGGTTTTCTATCTGCTAGGCTGTCACGGATATAGCGAATAAAGTTTGCGTCACTGTCGACACCAAAATCGCGGGTAAAGAGGTCCTCGAGTTCGGGAGGAGTATTGCCGTCCCAGTCTACGCCTGATGCAAATGGGTTGATGCCGAAAGGCATTGCGAATATCTGGTCGGTGATTTGGGCAAAATCACCGCTATTGGCAAATTGAACATATTTACCGCTATCCATTTCTTTCAGGCCCCAAAAGAGTCTATAGGCGCCCGGTTTGACCTTGCTCCGGGGGCGAACACATGTTTCGTCGATAACGTTTTCTCCTTTTTCCCAGACTTCAGGGCCATAAAGACCGTTGGCAAACGGATGATACTCTTCAAAAACAGATTTATATATTTTACACTCACCTCGCAGGTGTACCTCATATCTCCCGTTGAGCGGATGGACGTTCTGCAGGGCAACACGAATCATAAAACCGCTGCTGGTATGAAATGCCCTTGGGGTGAAAGCATCACAAAGAATAAATCCTTCACGCGACGGGACAGGTTTGAAATCCTTTTGCCAGGTTCGGCGGGAACTGAAAACGGCACAAGGTTTCTGTTTGAGCCATTGGTTGGAAAACCTTATCCGAGGTGATTTATGAAGCACTGTATCATCGCTCCGGGATAAGACTTTTCTGCCGGAAGTTGAGTTGCTTTCGAGAGGAATTGTTAATACCTTGCCGTCAATGAAAAGAGGCAGCTTTTCAAGCCCGTTGTTCGGAAGACTGAGCAATTTGGCAAAAATATGTTTTCGTGCATTTCCAGGCGCGATCCTGGCGCTTCCATTGGAAAGGAGTACGGGATGAATTTTCAGCTGACGAAAGCCGCCCTGATCAATAAAAACTTGAAAAATTGCCGAATAGCGCAATTCTTTATGCCCGGCGATCGAATCGACCAGAAAGGTCCCCATGTCATAAAAAATCGGTTTGTTTTTGTAGATTTCGATTCCATGCAAGAGGTGTGAAGAGTGCCCGAATATCCCGTCACACCCCATATCAATCAAATCTCTGGCAGCCTTGCGGATAGTTGTATTTGGCGTGGTTTCCCAGTTTTCGATCCAATGAGGTGAGATAATCACCATATCGGCGTTTTTTCTTGCCTGGTAGACAGGTTCCCGCAGTGTGTCTGCAATATCTCTGCTATCTTGAATGTAAAAAACGCCGGGAGTGTTCACTCCTGCGCCGATTGAATTCGGCAGAACACAAACGAAGCTTATTATGGCTATGCATACTCCGTCAATATTCAGATATACAGGTTTCCTGGCCTCTTCTTCGTTAAGTCCTGCGCCGCAGTGTTTTATGTTGCAGGTGTTCAGGAAATTTTGTTGAAAAGCAAGGCCTTCTCCCCCAAAATCCATCGCATGATTGTTGCCGGTTATGCAAACCTGAAAAGGCGCTTGCGTAAGAAGTCCGGCGAGATAGGTACTTGACCTGAAGTAATAGGGGTTGCGCTCTTTTTTGGGAAACGGGGAGGAGATATTGGATACGACAGTCTCGAGGTTGCATATATTTATGTCGCTTTGACGAAAAATGTCGAGGCAGTCGTTGAAGACGCCAATTATTCCTTTCCGGTGGTAGTGATACTGCATCCTTCTGGCCAGCATGAGGTCGCCGGTAACGGTTATCCTCCGGCAGCTTTTGTTGGCGGGCAGGAATCTTTCGTGCAAGCCGTCCAGGTTTTCCTGAAACAGGCGGATCAGTACTTCCTCGAATTCTCTGATATATCGTTCTTCGTTGCATACCGTTTTGTTCATGATATCGCGCAGAGTCGACTTGTAGCGTATTATACGATCCGGGGAAGCCGCAAGGGTTACTGCTTTATGAACATAATCTTCGAGGTTGTCTCCCGCCAGTTCATAAACACTCATGTGAGCCAGAATGCTGTAGCCGACCCTCCCGGCATGTATATTGCCTTTAAGGGTGATGACGGGGACCCCCATGGACAAAGCTTGATAGGTCGTTGTTGTTCCGTTATAAGGAAAGGTGTCAAGGGCGATATCTATTTGGTCGTATGTCTTTAAATGATCTATCCTTGAAGGAGTTCTTCCCATGAAGATTATCCTGGCAGGATTATCCAGGCCGTATTCTTTGAATTTATTTGTATAGCGATCCTTAACATAATCGGATTGAAATGCTTTGGTTTTGAGTATCAGCATTGAACCAGGGGTTTCCATCAGGATGCGTGTCCAGGTTTGAACAACATGATCGTTGAGTTTGCTGATATCGTTAAAGCTGCCAAAAGTAATATAGCTGTTTTTCTCGTACGGTATGCTGTCCGCTGATTGTATGTTCTCCTTGTCCAGATTGCGGAAGCAGGAGAAATTGTGTTGCATTCTGATAAGCTTTTCCGTGTGCAGTTCGTCCGCGCTGCCCTGAGGATCTGTCAAGCTGTCAACAATCCTGTAGTCAATGTTTTCAGTCCCGGTGGTGTTTGGATAGCCTAGATATGTAATCTGGATCGGCGCGGGCCTTCCGGAGAAAACACTTAATTTGTTTTTTGGCGTATGGCCTGAAAGATCGATCAGTATGTCGATTCGATCTTTATTGATTAACTGTACGGTTTTCTCGTCAGACAGTCCGACGATATCATGGAAGTTGTCGATCAGTTTTTTTATTTTACCCGTTGTTTCATCTTTATTTACGGTGTTTGAATAACAGAAAAAGTTAAATCTGTTTGCATCAAATTTTTCGATCAATGGCAATATGAAATAAGAGACGGAATGTAATCTTAGATCTCCTGACACAAGTCCAATATTAATCTTTCGCCTCCGGTTGATATCGTAATGATTATAATTGTAGTGAACAGGAGGGGAAAATGCTGTACCGTAGCGAAAGTGTTCTTGTGCAATGTGTTGAGGGTCGAGCCCATAAACGTAATTTAATGCCAGAAGGAGACGTTGGAGTGTATAGGCGTCTTCTTTTAACTTCAGCGCGTTACGATAGCATTCAATAGCTGTTTCATTGTCACCGGTTCCTCGATACAAATTTCCAAGCTTTAAATAGGCATTTCGAAATGCCGGTTTCAATTCGATGGCCTTGTGAAGGTGAAAGAAGGCATTTTGCAGGGAAAAGTCTTTCTGGTACATGTTGCCAAGGACATAATGGGCAACATGTTTCTGATTCGAGTCGTTATTATCAATTATTTGTTTATAAAATTTTATGGCATCATCCTTGATGCCTAACCGGTTTGCAAGGTCGGCTATGCTCAATAATGAAGGTTTAGATTCTATTTTCTGCTGCTTCAATGAATCGTAATAAACCCTGGCTTGTTGCACCTCCCCTTTTTGGAGCAATTTTAAAGCAGCCTCGATCCTGTCCATATCTATTGCTCTTCCTGGGTTTTTATAATGTTTCGCGCATGTCTCAGTATAACCGCAACCTGCTTGTCGGTAAAACCAATATCTCTTAGTCCCCCGCTCCCCTCACAGTTTGCTGAGCTTGCCATGATATTTGTATGGGAATCCCGCGATGCATCTTTTACGCAGATATGCCGCAATCCGAATGCGTGACCCATTTCGTGCTCTTCGGGGCTTTGGATTTTGTGGCCTATACGCTCCCAGTCGAGCATGAGGAAGGGGCGCCCTGAATTATTATATCCCCTTGATGTTTTGTCGGCAAAACCATCCGTTGGTGAGTAGGAATCGTAAATGTAGATATTAATGGCATGGGGCGCTTTTACTTTCCGGTCATTACATTCATTATAGAGCTGTTTAAGACGTTTGTGATCGTAATACGTTTCAGCATCCGCAACTTCTTTGATAAAACGACACGAACTGTTTTTTATTTCATCGTAGAAATGTCCGGACCTATATTTGAAACGGACAATCTCTTTCCTGCCTTCAGTGACAAAATATTGATTCAGTATGGCGATTTCATTTTCAAAAAGATCTTTATCCGCTTTTTCCAGTCCCTCGGCTCGGTTGGTCAGCAGAACAAAATGAATATCAAATACAGGAATGTCCGTAGTGCATGACGAAAGAAGAACAATGAAGAAAAAATAAAATATTCTGACCATGAATTTACCTTGCATCAGGTGAGACCGTTTTGCCGGTGAGCAGTTTTAATTGAAATCCTCCAGCTGGTTCAATCGCTTTTTCTATGGCCATTCATGGCGGCACCACACGCAACCATCAGTTGAGCACCGGCTGTAATCGCGCGAAAAAACACGCCGCGTGCTGCACGGAATCCACCCGCATCCATTGCCGTGTAAACTTGAAACGAAAACTGTTGATACTCTTGCCGGGGTACTTATGGGCATAACAGGATTCAGGTGTATTGTATGTATAGAGGAGGTTTTTGGCTGCCTTGAGTATAAATGCCATGAAGTGTTCCGCCTGCCTGTCTTCGCCCAGATGCCGGGCAAGATAATACGCGGCTATCAGGCCCTCGCAGCGGGCTCCGTCCGGATAGGCGTGTTCTCCGTACTGATAGTAGAATGACCCGATGTAATCAAAATAGGGTGCGTTATGTTCCTGGTACATGTGATCGATCATGGCCTGGGCATCGTTGTAGACAAAATCGATATATGACCGATCACCAAATCCTTTGATTTTCACCCATTCCTCAATGGCCTGCATCAGCCAGCCGTCAGCGGGAAGGGGTGTGAACATGGAGCGATATTTTACCGGCCGTTGATGGATCAGGAAATCCAGGGCTTTTTTGCTTTTCGCCAGGATCAAGACGCGCAGTTCGGGATCAATATCCGGGATGTATTGAAGGTACAGGGCCAGTCCCAGCAAGGCTTCGCCGGGATAGTAAAAGGAAAAGAGCTGTTTCTTGGTTTCTTCGTCCGGGTCGATGATTTCCCGGCCGTTATTGAACGAGGGGTGAATGAAATAGCCGATGAGCTCGCCGGTTTCCGAAATCCTGGACAGGATATGGTACACCAGGCCGTCAATATATTTCCGGTGTCGTTGGTCTTCGGTCAGCCGGTAATAATGGATGAGGGCTGCCAGGCCGATGCCGGCGCCGCCAAGCTTGGATTTTTTGTTAAAGAAGGGGTAGCAGGCATAGTGATCCAGGTATTCATGATCCCTGATCACTGTCAGAAAAAAATCTATGGATTTTCCGGCTCCCGCCAGATATTTCCGGTCCTCTGTCAATTCATATGCCCGCAGCAGGGTTATGGTCCCGCCCGAATGCCTGAGGATGTTGTAATAGGTTGGATCCTTCATCCGGGGATGCTGAAAATCCACCTCCGAATCCTTGACCGGATCATAGTAGTAGAGAAACCGGCCATCCTTTTTCATGCTGTTGAGGATCCAGTCAGTGCTGTTGACTATGCTTTCCTTGATGTTCTGCCGGTTCAGCCGGACCGGGACCGGATATCCTCGATACAGCGGCAGCCCGTCATCGCCGTAACTGATACAGGCAAAGC
>JAWOIG010000115.1:0-13785 GCA_046484775.1 Clostridia bacterium
CTAAAAAAAGAACCATCCGGCATGCCAACCAGGATTATTACGTGACCCTCGGCGCGGATCTGTTCAGCAGGCATAAAAGCACTTCGGTGAAAATATCGCGATTCAGGGACAAACTGTATATTTTTGAACCGGGAGAAACAGGCGTGCTTTTGGGTGAAGCCCTTGCCTGCAAACCGTTTGAAGGCTCACCAGATATCACGGATATCCATGTGGCGCCTGATGAGCTCACCAAAATCATCAATTTTCTGGAACAGCACAGTATGATTATCGACCGGCCCACCCTGATTGAGCTCTATCACAAAGGCATCGACTTGAAACAGGCAAAAATGATTTACATGCAAAATCAGCACAGATACGACACCTACATGAAAAAAATGAGACAACCCGTACAGCAAAAAGGCAAGGCCCTGTTCACTTCCCTTACCCTTGTGAAAATCTCATATTCAAGCCTTATAAGCTTCTCTTCCGCACCTAATATATATGTTTCCTTTTGCTTCAGTTCATCTGTTATGTATCTTTCGCTGTTCGCAAGGGTTTGCTTTCGTATGTATCCGTCGGGAACAAGGTCGTAGTTGGATTTGGTTACATCGATATAATAACCGAAAACCTTGTTGAAGCCGACCTTCAGGTTCTTTATGCCGGTTTTCTTCCTTTCCCCGGCCTCGAATTCGAGAATCCAGTCCTTGCCGCCGCCCGCAGCTTTTCTCAGTCTGTCCACTTCCTCATCGAACCCATCCCTGATGATGCCGCCTTCCTTGATACTGATCCCGGGCTGTTCCGCAATCGCCTCGCCGATCAGCAGACCGGCCTCCTCAAGGCTTCCGATGTCTTCCCTGATTGACCTGATTTCAGCCGATTCCGCGGGTCCGAGAATATTCGCGATATGCGGAAGCTGGTCTATGGATGCCTTGAGCGCAAGCAAATCCCTTCCGTTGACGCTTCCGATGATAAGCTTGGATGCCAGCCTTTCCATGTCGTACACACGCTTGAGCAGCTCTATGATATCCATCCGCATCATGAAATTATCCTTGAGTTCGCCGACGGCGTCCAGCCTTCTGTTTATTCCGTTTATATCCATCAGCGGCTGTTCAAGCCAGCCCCTCAATGTCCTGGCTCCCATGCTTGTCGCGGTTTTGTCCAAAACCCAAAGAAGCGTGCCGGTCTTCTTGCCTTCGGCAAGATTCCTGGTAATCTCAAGATTTCTCCTCGCAGTCGGATCAAGTATCAGGAATTTCTCCGGAACATAGTATCCGATGGCGGTTATATGGTCTATCGATGCCTTTCTGTTTTCCTCCATGTAGCGAAGGAGTCCTGCTGCGGCCCTTATCCAGATGTCGTAAGGTTTGTATGAGCCGGGTGCAAGCCTTCCTTCCAACAGCACCGCATTGTCAGCCGAATCAAAATACTCCTGGTCCTTCGGCGATATATAGGCGCCTGTTTTTTCCCTGAGCGACCCTATGGCGGCTTCGCTGACCATCCCGGATACAACAATTTCAACCGGGCTGAAACGGACTGCCTCTTCAATAAGTTTTGAAAGTGTATCGCCCCATGTTATCTGTGCGGAATGAAAGTCTCCCGTTGAGATGTCGCAGGCGGCCAGGCCAAAGCATGAGCCCTCATTATAAACCGCCATTATGTAGTTGTTGCGTTTTTCATCAAGCATCGACTCCTCGGTAATCGTGCCGGGGGTGACGACCCTGATGACATCCCTTCGCACCAAGCCCTTCGAAGACCTCGGATCCTCGACCTGTTCGCAGATGGCCACCTTGTATCCTCTGCCGATCAGCTTTGCAATATATGTTTCGGCGCTGTGGTACGGGACCCCGCACATCGGGGCCCTCTCAGCCATCCCGCAGTTTCTGCCCGTAAGGGTGATGCCCAGGGCTTTCGAAGCTTCAAGGGCATCGTCGAAAAACATTTCGTAAAAATCACCGAGCCTGTAAAAAAGGATGCAGTCCGGGTATTTTTCCTTTATCTCGAAATATTGAACCATCATGGGCGTATATTCGGGCACTGCGCCACCTTCCTATTTGCAGCCGCTGCATCCGGAGCAGCCATCCTCTCCGCATCCGCCTGTTATTCCATCTGAAATCTCATTGTTTATCGCTTCGACCAACTTGTCGAATGCGCTTTTCGCCCTGATCAGCTCTGCTGTCGGGTCGTAATCCATAAGCTCGCCGTGCTTGTCCTCCAGCAGGTCCTCGATCATCTTCAAAGCAGACTCGTCGGCTCCTTCATGGGCGCTCTTCATGTATTCATGCTGAAGCAGATTCATATCCTGCATAAGGGCGGAACCGAAGTCGTCGTCGTCCACCGTTTCCTGTGTTGCAATCATCCGTATGTATTCCGGCGTCTTCTTGATCTCATCGGCCAGTTCCCTGGCTTTCTTCATTACTTCCATCTGTATAATTCTCCTTCCAGATGCCATGTCCTGGCATCCGTTATCAATATTTCCGCAAAACCGCCGGGCTTTTTCCCGTCGGCCTTGAAGTTTACTATTTTGTTGCTCCCCGTCCTGCCTGTCATCGTTGACGGATCAGTCCTGCTGGTTCCTTCCACAAGCACGGTTTCCAGCGTGCCTATGCTATCTTTGTTTCTCTCCAAAGTTATCCTGTTCTGCACCTCAAGCATCCTGTCAAATCTGTCGTGCTTGACCTCATCGGAAACCTCTCCCGGCATTTTGGCGGCCGGCGTGCCTTTTCTCCTTGAGTATATGAAAGTGAAGGCGAAGTCAAATCTTATTCTTTCCAACGCATCCATCGTGTCCACGAAGTCCTCTTCGGTCTCTCCCGGAAAGCCTATTATGATATCCGTGCTGAGTCCGATTCCCGGTACTATTTCCCTTGCCATATCCAGAATCGCAAAATAGCTTTCCCTGGTATAATTCCTGTTCATGAGACCTAGTATCCTGTTGCTTCCCGACTGAAGCGGGAGATGCAGGTGATTGCAGACCGCATCGGTGTCATGAATTGCCTCGAGTATGTCCCGCCCTATGTCCTTCGGATGACTGGTCATGAAACGAACCCTTTCAATGCCGTCGCATCCGCCCGCCTTTCTCAGCAATCCGGCGAAGCTGATCCCGCCGTCATATGAATTGACATTCTGTCCAAGGAGGGTGATTTCCTTGATTCCCATCGCTGCAAGTCCGCGTATCTCAGCAAGGATTTCCTCAGTATTACGACTCTTTTCCCTTCCCCTGACATATGGGACGATACAATATGTACAGTAATTATCGCATCCGTGCATTATCGGCACATAGGCGCTTATTCCGCTGCTTCTCACGGCGGGCATTCCCTCTGCAATGCCTTCCGCGGGGTCATCCTCCAGATCAACCGCCCTGTGCTTTTTCGTAAGCACCTCGTGCAAAAGACGTGGCAGCTTGTGCATGCCGTTCGATCCGAAAATAATATCGGCATAAGGGTAGCTTCGCTTGATTTTTTCAGCGATGCCCTCCTGCTGCATCATGCATCCGCAAACGGCAAGAACCAGATCTTTGTTCGACGTCTTGTACTTTTTCATTTCCCCAAGATGTCCGAACAGTTTCTGTTCCGCACTCTCCCGCACACAGCAGGTATTGAATATAATGAAAGAGCAGTCTTCTTCCGAATCCTCAGGCCTGTATCCCATGGACTCCAGCCATCCGGCAAGCTTCTCGCTGTCGCTTTCATTCATCTGGCACCCGAAGGTCTTCACCATATAGCCGGGATGACCGCCTGCGTTGATATTCTTTACATAACCGGCGTATTTGCCGCTTTCATATCTTTCTTCACTCATTATTGCCATTATACCAAAATTATGTCCATTTTTTTATATATATTCCTTTATATATACCCTGACATTTGACCCGACATATGGTTTTCTTGTTTCTCGGGATGTGTGAGATCACCGAAAAAAAAGAGCCCTGCGGCTCTTTGTATTTTTACTGCTTCAGTTCCCTTCTATTCTCTATGATCGTATCCGTAAAATCCTCGAGGTGCTTCTGCACCTGCTCCAGCAGTCCTTCGGTGTATTCCAACGCCGCAGACCTTATGGAGGCCGCAGTGGTTCGGGCTTCTTCAAGTATGGCGGCCGATTCTTGATTTGCCCTGGCCATAATGCCCTCTGCTTTTTGCTTGGCCATTCTTACCAACTCATGCTCGTCGACCTTGTCCTGGGCTTCCGTAATTATGTCGTCGGCAGCCACCTGGGCTTGCGTAATGATTTTCTTTCTTTCCTCGCTGATCCATCTGGCCTGCTTGAGCTCTTCGGGGAGGCTGACCTTGATTTCCTTTATGAGAATCCCGAGCTCGTCGGAATCAATCATAACTTTTGATGAAAGGGGCAGTTTTCTCGCGTCCTCAAGCAATTTTTCAATCGATGCAAGCCGTTCATAAACTATCATTTCAAATACCGCCTTATCTATATTTTGCCATAATGTCGTCTAAAACTTCATCCGGAACCAGTCCACTGATATCACCGCCGTTTGACGCAAGTTCGCGAACCGCCCTTGAACTTAAAAATGAGAAATTGATGCCGGACATGAGGAATATCGTTTCGATGCCATCGTCAAGCCTTTTATTTAAGAGCGCCATCTGAAGCTCATACTCATAATCCGAAACAGCCCGAAGACCCTTTACGATAGCCACCGCTTCCCTTTTCCTTGCATATTCAATAAGGAGTCCCTGAAACACATCGACTTCTGCATTGGCAATGCCAGCAATCGATTTTTCAAGAAGCCTTCTGCGCTCTTCAGTAGTAAGAAAAGGCGCCTTTTTGTCATTGATGCCTATGGCAACGATAAGCCGGTCGCACATTTTCGCCGCCCTTTTAATTATATCAATATGTCCGGAGGTCACCGGGTCAAAGCTTCCCGGGCAAATCCATGTTTTCATTCCTTCACCTGCGTGTATCGGTCATCTTCCAATCCGCCGTCTTTCCTGTATATGCTGAAATTCACACTTCCGTAGGTTCTCCTGTCTACACAGGCAAAC
Organism: Clostridia bacterium; assembly: GCA_046484775.1. Classification (GTDB taxonomy): domain Bacteria; phylum Bacillota; class Clostridia; order DUPQ01; family DUPQ01; genus JAFGQE01. Next base: position 4,971 of record JAWOIG010000115.1, read on the forward strand.
CCGCTCATCGTTTCAGGCGGAATATCCTGACTGCCATGTTCCGTTACAATTACACCTTCTTTTTCAATTATATCATTAACCGCTATTTTTTCAATTATCAATCCGAGCCTTACCTTACCATATGGCGGGTCCATGAATATGCAGCTGTATTTCCTGTCAGTTACAAGCTTGGAATCAACAGCTTTGCAGGCATCCATTTTCAAAACCATTGTTTCATCGACCATGCTGCATTTTTTTATGTTTTTCTTTATTTTCAAGATACTTTCCGCGTCATTGTCTACAAAGACACAGTATGCGGCTCCCCTGGATACCGCCTCAAGGCCGAGGGATCCCGTTCCGGCAAACAGATCAAGTATATTCCCTCCCGAATACCTTTCCCGCAGGATATTGAACAGGGCTTCCTTTGCCATGTCAGATGTGGGTCGTGTGACCAGGCCGGCCGGGGAATCAAGGACGATACCCCTTGCCCTGCCCGATATAATCCTCGGCAATTCATTCCCTCCAATATTGTATAGTAAATATAATCAATTTCCCATATCATGATAAACCAAACCGACGGCCATGGCAAATCATCTGCTGATGCCTTGTCAATCGGATGAGCCGTTTCATCCTGAACTGTTCGCAAGACGCCGTGGTTGAAACAAATCAAGCTGCGGCCATTCGCAGTCCTTATTGATTTGCAAAAAAAGGGTGCGGCTTTGCAGCCGCACCTATTTTTTTGTTATATATCCTTGGGAAGCAGTTTGTTGAGGACTATTCCGACTACCGCTGCCACGAAAAGCCCTGACAGTGTTACACTGCCTATCACTATTCCGCCGACTGCGCTGATGCCTATTCCAAGGCCGAGTATCAATGCTACGATAACAAGGTTCCTTGAATGGGCAAAATCAAGTTCGGCCTGTGCTATTGTCCTAAGACCGATACTGGCGATTATTCCAAAAAGAATTATGCTAACCCCGCCCATGACGGGACCGGGTATGGTCTGTATTACAGCACCGAATTTACCTACAAGGCTGAGTACTATGGCAAATACCGCCGCAAGTCTCAATGTGGCCGGATTATAGTTCTTGGTAACGGCCAGAACACCGGTATTCTCTGAATATGTCGTGTTTGCCGGACCGCCTATTAATCCCGCGAAGATTGTCGCAAGACCGTCGCCAAGCAGTGTTCTGTGAAGTCCCGGGTCCGCCAGGAAATTCTTGCCCACGACATTTCCGTTTGTGGTTATATCGCCGATATGCTCAACGAAGGTTACTATTGCAACAGGAGCAATGAGTGTAATTGCCGTCCACTCGAATTTCGGCAGGATGAAGAACTCTCCCCTGAAGATCTGCCCGAAGCTGAACCAGTCGGCTTTTGCAACCAGGTCAAGGTTAACGATGTCCGTTACATTTGTAACCTTGAGGATTATGCACAGTATATACCCTGCTGCTATTCCAATGAGAATCGGGACCAGTTTGAAGAAGCCTTTTGTAAAGAGCATGACTATGATTATGACGAGTACCACGAAGGATGCAATCCACCAGTTGCCTGCTGCGCCGTTGATTGCGACGGGCGCCAGGGAAAGTCCGATGACCATGATTATCGGGCCTGTTACAATAGGCGGGAAAAAGCTCTTTATTCTTTCCATTCCTATCAGCTTTGCCAAAAGTGCAAGAACCAGATAGAGTGCGCCCGCGCATATTATTCCGCCTCCCGCTATCGCTATGCCTTCTTTTGTAACACCGGCCTCAGTGCCAATTCCGGTAACGGCCGCAACCCCGCCGATGAATGCGAAGCTGGATCCAAGGAACACCGGCACCTTGCCTTTGGTAATCAGATGAAACAGCAGTGTTCCACAGCCGGCCGCAAAAAGTGCGACCAACGGATTCAGGCCTGTCAATGCAGGTACCAGGACCGTTGCGCCGAACATTGCGAAAAGATGCTGGAAACCCAGCAAAAACTCTTTTCCGCCGAATTTTGTTTCGTTTGTCATGATTTTCCCCCCTATAAATTGTTTTGGAAAAATTTCGCCAATAAAAAATGCTTCCCCGGCCAAAAAGCATTGCAAAAACGGGCTATCACTCCCGACATACCTTGCAAGTCTCTCCGGACTTTCTTTAAAGGCACAATATATTCCATAATTAAAGCTATTATACCCTGCATATAGTGGTTTGTCCATAATAAAAACAAACATAAATCAATAAATAAATGCCGTTATTCGGTGATGGTGCAACCGGATGCAATAAAAAACCGGCCGGGCAAAATATCCGTGCCGGACCGGTCTTTTTAGTGCCGGGAAATTTTCAACCCATCATTTCATTCCTGACCCTTACCGCGATGTCAGGCACATCCGTTATTATGCCAGAGACATTATCCGTCATGAACCTCTTCATTCTGTCTTCGTCATTTACCGTATAAGGATTGACAAAAATATTCTTATTTATCAATTTCTCTATTATTTTATCTGATATGGCGAGTTGGTTCGGATGGTACCCGTCGAAATCGTGCAGCTTAAGGTACTCCCAGGGATTGACCATCGCGCACGACGTCAGTGCGGCTATCCTCGATTCGTCATGGAGTTTCTTAATATAAACCAGGCTGTAGTGGTTGAAAGACGAGTATATTATCTGGTCGCATATATCGTATTTCCTTACAATCTTCACAAGCTGTTTCTCAATTCCGGCATCGTACGGACTTCCGGTCTTTATCTCAATATTCAACAGCATGTTCTTGTCTTTTACGAATTGCATCACTTCCTCGATGGAAGGTATCTTCTGTCCCTTGTACGCCTCGTCGAACCATGCGCCTACATCAAGTTTCCTCAGCTCGAAATAGGTGTGGTCCTTTACCATTCCCCCGCATTCCTCGCATCTGCCCAGATGAAAGTCATGATGCACCATGATATGTCCGTCTTTTGAAAAAAGCACATCGATCTCGATTCCGTCGGCTCCCATTTCATAAGCCTTTTGGAATGCTGCCAATGTGTTTTCAGGCGCATACGCAGACGCTCCGCGGTGTGCAATTATGGCTGTTTTGATTTTCATTTTAACCATCCCCTTTTCAATAAATTAGACATGGAGCGGGTGAAGGGAATCGAACCCTCATGACCAGCTTGGGAAGCTGGTGTTCTGCCACTGAACTACACCCGCATATATATCCCGGGATTATGAAGATTTGCCTCGCAAATCCGTTTTTAGTATCTTTTATTATATCAACTAAACCCGCCGTGTCAACTTGATAAAAGGTAATTTACTTTTGCAATTCACGTATTTACTTTTGCATGAAAAGCTTATTTGCCTGTTGCCCGTTTGACCGCAGCCTTCCAGCCATCAAGCTTTTCAAGCCTGAACTTATCTTCGCAGCATGGCCTGAAAATCCTGTCTGCGGCAATCAACTCCGCCAATTCGCCCCTTGTTTTCCAAAAACCGCTGGCAAGCCCCGAAAGGAAGGCAGCCCCAAGAGCCGTAGTTTCCCTGACCAGCGGCCTGGTAATCTCAATTCCAAGCATGTCGGCCTGGAATTGCATCAGGAACTCATTTTCGCTTGCTCCGCCATCGGCATGCAGGCTCTTTATTTCCAATCCGGAATCTTCCTTCATTACCTCAAGGACTTCCGCGCTTCGAAAAGCTATGGCCTCCAGGCCCGCCCTTACGATATGCGCCCTGGTGGTTCCCCTGGTAAGCCCCGTGATGATTCCCCTTGCATACATATCCCAGTAAGGTGTCCCCAGGCCCGTGAAAGCCGGCACGAAATATACCCCGCCCGTATCGTTGACCGACATGGCAATCTCGTTGCTTTGCGATGCCGTATCCATGAATCCCATGTTATCCCGCAGCCACTGCATGGCCGACCCGGCATTGAAAACGCTGCCCTCCAGCGCATATTCCGTCACACCGTTTATCCTCCAGGCAACCGTGGTTAGCAGTCCTCCCTTGGAATATACGGGTTCCCTGCCCGTGTTCATTAAAATGAAGCAGCCGGTTCCGTACGTATTCTTTGCATCGCCTTTGTTAAAGCATACCTGTCCGAACAGAGCCGCCTGCTGATCACCCGCGATTCCCGCCACCGGTATCGATGCTCCGTCCAGCATATAATTGAAAACCACCCCGGATGAATCAACGACTTTTGGCAGCACCTTCATTGGAATCCCGAATAAATTGCACAATTCCTCATCCCAGCCGCCATCCTTAATGTTGAAAAGCATCGTTCGCGAAGCATTGCCCGGGTCGGTGGCATGCACCACTCCCTTGCTCATGTTATAGACAAGCCATGAATCGACGGTTCCCGCCGCAAGATTATTTTCATAGGCAAGTCCCCGCGCCCCGGGAACATTGTCAAGTATCCATTTTATTTTTGTCGCCGAAAAATATGCATCCGGCACGAGCCCGGTCTTTTCTTTTATCAGTTGCGAATATCCGTTGCGGACAAGCTCATCGCACATCGGCGCGGTCCTTCTGCATTGCCATACTATCGCATTATAGACCGGTTCCCCGGTGGAGCGGTTCCACACGACCACTGTTTCCCTCTGATTGGTTATGCCTATTGAATCAATCTCCTCCGGTTTTATGCCCGATGACCGCAAAAGGCTGCGAAGCGCATCAGCCTGGCTGTTGATTATGTCATATGGATTATGCTCGACCCATCCGGGTTTGGGAAAAATCTGCTGAAATTCCTTGTTCTGTCCTGCGATTGCAGTTCCGTTCCTGTCAAAGGCTATGGCTCTTGAACTTGTTGTCCCCTGGTCGAGGGCCACGACATATTTTTTCATAATAGCGCCTCCAGAAATTTTTCCAGCATATTTTCATCAAGCCCCGAATCTCCGATACCGTTTTTATATATGCTGGCCTTGCCGTGATAATCGCTGCCGCCTGTTGCAAGCAGCCCGCGGCCGGAGACATAACTCCGATACCTTTCCACGTCAATTGCCGTGTGTCCGGGATAAAAGACCTCAATCCCAAGCAATCCCTCGTCCACCATATGGTCAATCATTTCGTCGGACCCCATCAATCCGGGATGGGCAAGCACAGGAATCCCGCCTGAATCCCTTATGGCTTTTATCGCATCCGCGGGATATATTCCCCCAATGTTTATGAAGGCAGGACTTTGCCTGGAAAAATATTCAAGGTAAAAACCCGGCCATTCCGACCAGTCCGCGAATACTCCGTCTTTGAGCATGCACTCATATATGAAGCTGCTGCTTATCCAGCTCTTGCCATGAGCATGTCTTTCTACATCCGCCCATTTGTAATCCAGGATATTCATCCGGTTCAATGCGTCAAGCACAAGCCTTGTGTTTTCCGTGCGTCTTTCAGCCGACAGCAAAAGCAGGGAGTCCAGCTCCCTGCTTTTCGTTATTCCATAGCCCAGTATATGTATGCTTGCATTATTCTGCGATGTTGATATTTCAACGCCGGACACCGGCATTATTCCGCGGTCAAGACACCCTCGCTCAAAATCGACAAAACCGCCGACGGTATCATGATCTGTCAGGGAAAGCGTCCTGATGCCTGCTTCCATTGCAAGCCCCGCGATGTCGCCGGCCGAATCGGTGCCGTCGGAATATCTAGAATGTATATGCAGGTCCGCGGCAACAATATTCAAACAAACCCTCCGTTTTACACGATTTTTCACATTTTTCTGATTTTATTTCAACTTTTTCACGGCTTCCTTGAATACTTTTCCCCTTACCTCAAAATTCGGGAACATATCATAACTCGCACTTGCCGGCGACAGAATGACTGTGTCGCCTTTTTTTGCCATTCGACTGGCCGCGGCAACCGCATCCTCAATGGAGCCTACTTCCTCGACAGGAATTTCCGAACCCATGCCTGTCTTCTGCTTCTCCTTTTCAAATGCTTTTTTTATCTTTGGTCCCGTCTGCCCGAGAAGGACCAGTCCCTTGACCTTTTCGATTATCAACGGCCCCATCATATCGTAGGGTATTTTTTTATCATATCCGCCCGTTATAAGGATAAGCCTGCCCTCGAATGCATTGAGACTGGCCTTTGTCCTTGTCGGAGAGCTCCCTATCGAGTCGTTGTAATACCAAACGCCATTTACCTCCATGACCGGTTCTATGCGGTGCTCCACTCCCTTGAATTCCCTGGCCACCCTCAGCATATTGCCGGCGTCGACATATCCGTAGACCGCAGCGATGGCCGCCATGAAGTTCTCAACATTGTGCATGCCCTTGACAAGGATTTCATTCTTGTTGAAAAGCGGAATTTCTTTTCCGGCTTCATAATATACGATTGTTTCATCCTTAAGGTACACGCCTTCGGCCGGAGGAGTCTTTATTGAAAACCAGCGGATATCCGCCGCAGCATCCCTGCTGAACCCCCTTGTAATGTCATTGTCCATGTTAAGCACAAGCCTGTCGCCCTGTTTTTGATATCTATAGATATTCTTCTTTGACCATATGTATTCGTCAATAACCTTGTGGAAGTCCAGGTGATTGGGGGACATATTTGTTATGACTGCAACATCAGGACTTGTATCCGTTATTGTCTGAAGCTGGAAAGAGCCCAGTTCAAGCACGACCATATCCTTCTCGGTTATTTCGTCCAGTTTATCGAACAATGGGGTTCCGATGTTGCCGCCTACCCATACCTTGAACCCCTGTTCGTGCAGCATCCTTCCCATGACGGTCGTTGTGGTGGTCTTGCCATCGCTTCCCGTAACGGCGAAAATACGGGCGTTGCACATCTTCATGAAGACTTCCATTTCACTGGTCATCACGGCTCCACGCATGATTTCACGAATGAAAGGTTCAATATCCGGCCTTATCGCAGGGGTTTTGAATATGATGTCGAAGCCCTTCAGTTCGTCAAGATAATCATCGCCGGTAATAAAACTCACATTCGGGTAATCTTTGAAGAGTTCTATGAATGATTGCAGTTTCTCCCATGGTGCGGAATCAAATCCGGTTATGTCAACCCCAAGATCCGCCAGATACTTCAAAAGCGGCCTGTTGCTGATTCCAAGGCCTACCGCCGCAACACGTTTACCAACTATAAACTTCTTGTATTCCTCAAATTTCCTGTTCATTGAAACCTCCAAATTCGGTATTGTGCTGTCCGTTCTTTTCATTTATAATAGCATATGCATGCGAGAATGGTGGAACTGGCAGACTCGCTAGATTCAGGTTCTAGTGTACGCAAGTACGTGTGGGTTCGAGTCCCACTTCTCGCACCAGAGGGCGTTTTACTCAGGTAAGACGCCCTTTTTCATGTAATCCTCACCGCTGCCAAACGTAATTACCGCCTTGACGACATTATCCTTGTTTTTGCTTACGAATTCCATTGCTTTGGCAATATCGTCAAAATCATACTCATGGCTGATTATGCTTTTTATATCAATCTTTCCCGATGATACCAGCTCAAGCGCAGTTGGGAAAATGTTTCTGTATCTGAATATGGTCCGAAAATCGATTTCCTTTCCAATCGCACGATTCATGTTGACCGACACATTGCCTTCCGAGCCCATTCCGACCATGACCACAGTGCCGCCCTTTTTTACATTGTCAACCGCATTGGCCATGGTATGGTCTATGCCGACGCAATCAATCACAACATCCGCGCCTGCTCCTCCGGTCGCCTTGCCGACAATGGAAGCAAGGTCTTCCGTTCTTGAATTGACAGCATGGTCCGCGCCTAGTTTGCGTGCAGCCTCAAGTCTGTTGCCGAGCACATCCGTTATTATTACCGAAGACGCCCCGAAAGCCTTGCTTGCCAGCATCGAGACAAGCCCTATGCAGCCGGCTCCGAGAATCAGTACTTTTGCGCCGGGGAAAACCCCTCCCCTTTGGGCGGCATAGATTCCTATCGCAAGAGGCTCTATCAGGGCAGCCTCCCTTGTCGAAACATTCTTTGGGAGTTTGAAAACCATGTCCGCCGGATATGATATGTATTCGCAGAAAGCCCCGTCAACAGGCGGGGTCGCCATGAATGTCATGCTTTCGCATAGGTTATATTTACCCGATTTGCAGAAACTGCATTTGCCGCATGCATAGCCCGGCTCGGGAACCACTCTGTCGCCTATTGAAAATCCATTGGCTCCCTCACCCATGCCTGCAACCGTACCTGCGCATTCATGTCCGAGTATCAATGGGCCTTTTACTATGAAATCCCCTATCCTTCCATGCTCGTAATAATGAACGTCTGAACCGCAAATTCCGGCATAATCAATCCTGATGAGCACATGTCCCGGAGCGGCAACGGGCTTTTCAACCTGCTTTATTTCCAGTTTGCCGATGTTTTCCAAAACCGCAGCTTTCAATAATCAACCCACCCTTTTCATTTCAGGATATCCATGGAATATTATATACCAAATCCACTGTCATATAAATAAAAAAGAAGGACTTCAATTATGACAATAACTTTTCATCTGAATGTAATAAAAAAAGCCGGTTGTTCACCGGCAGTTTAATTGATTTATATGTTGTTGCTTATTCCCCGTCCTTATCCTTTTCTTCGTCCGAATCCCCGCTGTCTATGTCCAGACCTGCAAATAATGAACCGAGCGTGTTGTTGAAGTCTTCCCTGTGACTTGTAGGCAATTTGTCCTCGCTCCTCAAATCCGGTTTACGTTTCCTGTTTTTCCTGGGTTCCTGCTGGCTGTAATCCTGCTGTCTGCTATCCTTATGCTTATTGTCCTGCTGCCTGTTCTCCTGCTGTCTGCTGTCCTGCTGCCTGCTGTCCTGCTGCCTGCTGTCCTGCTGCCTGTTTTCCTTCTGTCTGTTATCCTGCTGCCTGTTTTCCTGTTGTCTGTTTTCGTACTGCCTGTTGTCTTGCTTCTTGAATTCCCTGTTGTCTTCTCTTACGGGTTCCTCAAA
>JAWOIG010000174.1:0-7674 GCA_046484775.1 Clostridia bacterium
ATTCCATCAATGCCCCGCAGCGCATGAACAGGTCCCTGACCCCAAAAAGCTTTTCCTTCCCCTTGTCAAAGTATTCCGGCAGTCCGAACATTTCTCCCGCGACAAGAAGGGTATAGATCGCCATATTGGCGAAGTTGTCGTTGTACATTGATATATGTATCCGGTCGGCTGCCATGAAATCAAGGTGCGTCATGATATAGTCCCTGAGCTTGGAGGCAACATCAGCTTCGATGAGAGGACCGTACTTTTTAAGTATCTGGGTGAAATTCATCGGCATGAAATGGCATTTTTCAAATTTCGTGCCTCTGAGAATCGAGTTTGCCCTTTCGGCAAGCTTTCCTCCCGCTTCAAAAAGCGGAAAGCAATGCCATACCGCTTCCCTGAAGTTAACCGGGGTCTCGAGGCCCACTGATTTTCCGGACGGATCGATCACCTGCAGCATTTTTTCAAGATACATCCCGTTGTATTTTTGCCTGCGTCCGCTTGCTCCGGAATCATGAAAAGTTTTCATCCGTACACCTCCGTTTATTGCCATTTTACCATAAAACGCAAGCCGTAAAGCCTTCGCTTGAAACACATTGTTGACATTTGATGATTTTTGCTATAGCTTTATTTTCACATAGCGGAAATATTCAGGCAGAGTAGGTTTTTACGCGTAAAGTGTCCGGAGAACGGGAAGTTGTCTCCGGAACGAAGGAATACAAGGGTATTCCACGGTGCATTGACCGCATTCCGCTGCCACCTAGAGATTTGCTTCTTTACGTGGTTTGCCATAAAGGAGTATTTTTTTATGACAAACACAAGAAAATTGGTGATCCTGTCTTTTCTGGTAGCCCTGACGGTAGTGCTTGCCCGATTCCTTTCATTCAAGATCGACGTGCTTAGAATGAGCTTCGAGTTTTTCCCGATAGCGGTTGCTGCGATGGTATTCGGTCCTATCGCCGGGGGAATCACAGGCATGGTGGCGGACCTGATAGGCGCCATCCTGTTTCCTTCGGGGACTTTTTTCCCGGGATTTACAATAAGCGCATTCCTTACAGGCATAATATATGGACTGTTCCTTTACAAAAGCAAGGTTACCCTTCTTAAAACCATTGCATGCGTGCTTGTCAAACTGCTGGTAATAGACATGGTGCTTGTAAGCGCATGGCTGATGATAATGTACAAGATGCCGTTGTCCGGGCTTGTGGTAACGCGCCTTGTTAAATTTGCGGTGATGCTGCCGGTCGAAACAGTCCTGCTATATTTCGGTGCGCGTCCGCTTATAGACCGGCTTAAAAAAAGAACCGGCCTGCTGAGCTGACCTTGCTGTCAGACGGCCCGCCGGGCAGATGCGACAGATACCCGGCAAGTTGTTTCACCGGTTTTCAATCCTTTGTCAATTCATGGTAAGCCTCGCTATTTCTTTGATTTCAATCCGCCATCCTCAGGTATCCCTGCCAATGCCTGATTTACATAACCATCGTCTCTTGTTCCTCGGTTTTCATATGATCAAAACATGCGTGCCTCTTTAATTGCAGACGTATAAAAAAACGGCCCCCGCATCGCGGGAGCCGTCGTCATTTCAATATGAAACGAGTTTATCTTTCAATGTAGGCATTCGTGAAGTCAAGGGTTCCGAGTATGCTCCTGCCCCAACCCTTCAGATACGGTTTCGCCATCATGATGTCGCTGTAGTGATATATCGGTACTATGGGGACATCATTCATGAACAGATCCTGTGCTTCATACAATGCGTCGAAATGCTCCGCCCCGTTTGAATTTGCCGCTTTTTCCATGAGGGCATCAAATGCATCATTGTAGTAGTTCGGGTCGTTGTAAATGCTGTTGGTTGTGAATATGCTCAGAAGACCCATCGGATCGCCGTAGTCTGTAAGCCATCCGCCCCTTGCTACGTCAAAGTTGCCTTCTTTCCTTGTATCCTGGAATACCGCCCATTCCTGGTTGGCTATATCCACTTGAAGGCCAAGATTGACTTTCCACATTTCCTGGATCATTTCAGCTATCAGCTGATGTCCGGCGGATGTGTTGTAAAGGAGTGTGAATTTCGGGAAACCTGCTCCGTTTGGATATCCTGCTTCGGCAAGAAGAGCCTTTGCATCGGCAATCTTGCTGTCGTCCGTTACGAAGCCATAGAGTCCTGCTGTTTCAAAGAAATCCCTGCCTTCGTTGTCAAGCATTCCCGGGGGAACGAATCCACTGGCGGGAACCTGTCCTGCAGCCAGGGTTTCGCAGATTGCTTCCCTGTCGATTGCAAGGGCAAGGGCTTTCCTTACCTTGACGTCCTGGAACATTTCTTTATCAAGATTGAAGCTGTAATAGTATGTCCCGAGCAACGGGAATACATAGAATTCGGGATCTTCGACGATGAGCCTGGGTACTTCCGCCGGAGGAACATCGGGTATGAAGTCCAGTTCGCCTGAATTGTAGGCTGTGTATGCGGTTGATACATCATCTATGAAGAATCCGTTGATCTTTGTAATCTGGATGTTTTTCTTGTTCCAGTATTCTTCGTTCTTAACAAGTACCAGCCTGTCGTTTTCAGTGTATGATTCCAGTTTGAAAGGTCCGTTGCTGATCGCCGTCGCGGGATTCTTTGCCCATACGCCGTCCGCGGCACCGGTTTCAACAGCCGACTGTTTCACCGGCATGAAATGATAGAACGCCATGAGTCCCAGGAAATAGTCCGTGGGTGCCTTGAGTGTTACTTCGAAGGTATAGTCGTCAACCGCCTTGATTCCTACGGCATCAAGGGATCCGCCTTCATAAGCGGCTTCAAATGCGCCGACTACATTCGTATACTCCCATATGAACTGGTACTCTGATGCAGTCGCAGGATCCATTGCTCTTTTCCATGCATATACGAAATCGCTTGCCGTGAGCTTGGTTCCGTCCGACCAATTCATTTTCCTTAGTTTGAAGGTATAAACCTTCCCGTCATCGGAGATATCCCAGGATTTTGCAACACCTGGCTGGATGACACCGTCTATTTCTCTAACGAGGCCTTCAAAGGTCGCGTTGATGACATCCCCTCCGTCGCTGGCGCCGTTGAGACCCGGGTCAATTGTCTTGGGTCCGCTTGAACCCACGTTCCAATTGAAGATCATCTCGCCGCCGCTGGCCGTGCCCGAGCATCCCGCAAGTGCGGGTACAAGCATGGCAACCGCCAGAAGTATCACTAGTATTCTTTTCATTTTTTCCCCTCCTTAAATTTGTGAACATATTTGCTATTTATTGTACTCCAGATACCATAAAATATCAAGAATACCATGTTCCTCGCTACTTTTCCCGCTACTTTTTATCCATAAGATGGCATGCCACCACATGGCCGGGGGAGACCTCCTTCAACTCGGGCGTGACTTCCCTGCAAACATCCATGACATACCTGCATCTGCTGTTGAACCTGCATCCCTCGGGCGGGTTTATCGGGCTTACAACATCTCCTTCCAATATTATCCTTTTGCTCCGTCTTGTAACCCTTGGGTCGGGAATCGGAATCGCCGAAAGGAGAGCCTGCGAATAAGGGTGAAGGGGTTTTTCGTACAATTCGTCGCTTGGGCATACTTCCACCAGCTTGCCAAGATACATGACCCCTATCCTGTCCGAAATATGCTTGACCATTGACAGATCATGGGCTATGAACATATATGTAAGACCCATCTCGTTCTGAAAATCCTCAAGCATATTGACAACCTGAGCCTGTATGGATACGTCGAGCGCCGATATGGGCTCGTCGCATATTATGAGATCGGGCGAGACCGCCAGGGCTCTTGCGACGCCTATCCTCTGCCTTTGACCCCCGGAAAATTCATGCGGGTATCTGTTGGCATGTTCCCTCTTGAGTCCCACTTTGTTAAGCAAGTCAAAAATAATCTCCTGCCTCGCCTTTCCCTTGGCGATATTATGGGTGTCTATGCCTTCGCCGATTATATCGGTTACCGTCATCCTGGTATTCAATGAGGAATACGGGTCCTGGAATATCATCTGCATCCGTTTCCTGTAGGGTTTCATTTGCTTCTCGGGAATGTCGGTTATGTCGGTCCCGTCAAAGATTATCCTTCCGCCCGTGGCCGGATACAACTTTATGATGGTTCTTCCGGTAGTTGATTTCCCGCAGCCGGATTCGCCCACAAGGCCGAACGTCTCCCCCTTGTTGATATATAGGGTTATATCGTCCACCGCTGTTAAGTACGATTTACTTTTTGCAAATATATTGTGCCCCACATCGAAATATTTCTTCAGGTTCGTAACCTGGAGCAACGGTTGTTTATCCTTCATTCCTCTGAACCCCTTTCCTGTATCCTTCAACCGAAGGCGACTCCGGATGCAGCAGCCAGCATGCCGAGGAATGCGTGGCGCTCAAATCGAATTTCGGGGGATGCTCCTTCAGGCATACTTCCATGGTGTGCGGGCATCTGGGTGAAAAAGGACATCCGCTTGGGGGAGAAAGCAAGTCGGGCGGTGAACCCGCTATCGGAACCAGCCTCTTCCTGTCGCCCGAATCCATCCTCGGAACAGATTTATGAAGCCCGACCGTATACGGGTTCTGAGGTTCGTAGAAAATCTCGTCGCTTGTGCCTTCCTCCATGATCTTGCCTCCGTACATGACGATTATCCTGCTGCAAATTTCAGCGATTACCCCCAGGTCGTGGGTTATTATTATTATCGACATGTTGAGCTTTTCCTTCAGGCTCTTCATGAGGGCGATGATCTGGGCTTGTATCGTTACGTCGAGCGCAGTCGTGGGCTCATCGGCGATAAGCAGCTTCGGGTCGCACGACAGTGCGGTCGCAATCATGGCCCTTTGCTTCATGCCTCCGGAGAATTCATGCGGATAGCTGTTTATTCTTTTTTTAGGTTCCGGTATTTCCACAAGACGGAGCATATCCTCTGCTTTTGCCAAAGCCTGCTTCCTGCTCATGTCCGTATGCCTTCTGATGACTTCCACCATTTGGTTGCGTATGGTATAAACCGGATTAAGGGATGTCATCGGATCCTGAAAAATCATTGCGATATCCTGGCCCCTTATCTCGGTCATTTCTTTTTCGGTCATCGCGGTGATATCCCTGCCGTCGAAGATTATCTTCCCGCTGACTATTTTGCCCGGAGACTCGACAAGCCTCATTATTGACAGGGCCGTCACGCTCTTTCCGCTTCCGGATTCGCCGACTATTCCAAGGACTTCCCCCTTGTCCATTGAGAATGTTGTTTCCCTGACAGCCTGAACTTCACCGAAATGGGTGAAAAATGATGTTTTCAAATTTGTAATTTCAAGCAGCTTTTCCATTGTTCCACCCTATCCTTTCCTCAGCCTGGGATCCAGGGCATCCCTCAGCCCGTCGCCCACGAAGTTGAATGCCAGCATAGTGATTGCGATTGCACCGGCAGGAAAGAACAATTGGTACGGGTATGTCGTAAGGGCGGGAAGGGATTCGTTCGCCAGCGTTCCCCATGACGCCATCGGCGCTGAAACACCCAGTCCGATGAAACTTAAGAAGGATTCCGTGAAAACGGCGCTCGGAATCATCATGGTCATTGATACAAGTATGGGACCCATTGCATTCGGAATCAGATGCCTGGATATTATCTTTCTTTTCGACACCCCCAGTGTTATCGCCGCAAGAACGAACTCCTGGTTTTTGAGAGACAGCGTCTGTCCCCTTACCAGCCTTGCCATTCCGACCCAATAGACGGCTCCCAGTGCGATTATTATGGTCCATAATCCGCCTCTCTCAAACATAACCATAAGCAGAATAACAAGAAGAATGAGCGGTATGGAGTTTATGATATCGACAACCCTCATCATAAAATTGTCAATCTTGCCGCCTTCATATCCTGAAACAGCCCCGTAAATCACGCCTATGAAAAAACTGACCAGCGTTGCTATGAATGCGACGATCAGCGATATGCGGGCGCCAAACATAACCCTTGTAAGCAAGTCCCTGCCGACTTTGTCCGTTCCAAAGGGATACATCCTGTTTCCCACATTCTTATCGGGTTCGATATGGGTGGTTCCTCTGTAAATTATGGTGAACCGATAACCTTCGCCTGTGTCGTTGTATCGCTTGGCATAAGAGAAATCCACTGTTATTTCCTCATCGTTATAGAGAAATATGTACTTTTTATCTATTACCGCACGCGGGTTCAGTTCCGCCGGTCTTTCTATCCGTTCGATCAATTTGCCTTTTTCCGAAACCCTCAGGAGCTTGTAGTCATTGCTCAGGTAAACCCAAAGATCCTCGTCAAGCTTGTATATGGCAAGCCTCGGGGGGAGGTTCGAATAATCAAGGTTCTGGTCAGAGTATGAAAAATCAGTAAACTGAGGGCCTAGGAAACCGAACAACAGCATCAGAATCACCCCTGCCAGTCCTATCATTGCTCCTATGTTCTTCTTGAGTCTTCTCCAAGCATCCTGCCAGTATGTAAGACTGGGCCGGAAGGCCTCGGTTTCTGTCAGGCGGGACGGGTCAACGATTTCCCAATTCTTTTTATCCATAACACCAACTCACTTATTAAACTTAATCCTGGGGTCGACCAGGGCATAAGCCACATCGACCAGCAGTACCATGATCACATAAAACGCCGCATAAAATACGGTTATTCCCAGAAGCACCGTGTAATCCCTGTTGGTTACGCTTTCAACAAAATACCTTCCGATGCCCGCTATTGCAAAGATTTTCTCTATGACGAACGATCCGGTCAGTATCGCCGCAATCATCGGTCCTATATAGGTTATTACCGGTATAAGGGCATTTTTTATGGCATGTTTTCCAATGACCGAAAGCTCCCTGAGGCCGTTCGCCCTTGCAGTCCTTATGTAGTCCTGCCTGAGAACCTCAAGCATGCTGGATCTTGTAAGTCTTGCAACAAAGGAAAGCGAATATCCGGACAGGGCTATGACCGGACCTATGTAGCTGAGGGGAGAGTTAAGCCCAAAAGACGGTATCCAGCCAAGTTTTCCGGCAAAGAGATATATGATTCCGGTTGCCAGTACGAAACTCGGGATGGTCACCCCAAGCGTCGCCATGAACATGACAAAATAGTCGATCGGCTTGTTTTGCTTCAATGCAGATATTATTCCGATGGGTATTCCAAGAATTATGATCAGCAGGACGGAGAGTGACCCTATCTTGAATGAATTGGGCATTCCCTTCCAGATCAGTTCTTCGACGGAAAGCCCGAGCTTGGAAAATGAAGGACCCAGGTTGAATGTGAAAAGCCCTTTCATATAATCAAAATACTGTTCAAGGATCGGCGCATCAAGATTGTACTTTTCAATCATAACCGCTTCAATTTCCGGCGAGAGTGCCCTTTCCCTTGTAAGCGGCCCTCCAGGAACGCTTTTCATCAGAAAAAAAGTTATCGTGGCAATCAGGAATATGGTGAAAAAGGCTGATAGAATGCGCCGCAGGAAATAGTTTTTCAAATTATTTCCCCCCTCCAAAAATTTTATTAATTGATTTCCAAATCAATTCCGGTCCTCCGGTCCATGTCATTCAAATTGATTCCCCGTTATTTTATGATTATACACATATTTTAGCCTGTATTCAATATTCACAATATATCCGGCCTTGCCATTAATCATCAATATCAAGGCCGTCAGGACATTTGTCCTTCCGCCGTTTTCATCCCGCTATGGAAATTCCCATTTACTCCCGGGGCCGTTTGAAGAAT
>JAWOIG010000177.1:0-10262 GCA_046484775.1 Clostridia bacterium
GGTCAATTTGAATTGATTGACAAAATAGGTTCAAAAGGTTTTGATAAATTCGCAATCTCAGAAATCACTTTTGCGGAACTTGTATTTGGAGCTGAAAAGAGCCAAAATGTTGAAAAGAATATGTTGGTGGTTGAAAATTTCATTAATAGCATTCCTATAATACCAATATTTCCCGCTTTAAGAATTTATGCGAAAGAAAAAGCCCGATTAAGAACTCAGGGATAATTCCCGGCCTTTATAAAAACCTGCAGGTTTATTGAAAGCAACTTCTTCAAATATCTCGTCGCCATAAATGATTCCCGATTCATCCAGGAGGGAGCCGTCGGAGCCGATGATGCCGACCTTTATGTGGCCTGCCGCGGAAGTCGAGTAATTGATTTGCAACGGATAATCCCCGAATACCAAGGGGGTTGTGACGAAATAGCCTGTTTCGCTGCCGGCGTGGACCGACGCGAAGCCAAACTTGCGTATGGACAGCCTTCTTATCCCTGATGTGGGGGTCCTGTAGTTTTCGCTAATATACATAGAAAACTCATTTCCACCCGTGTCGATGATTCCAAGGGCAGGCATATTGTTCCTGTTCACCCAGTTCCTTCTGTCAAGGCCGGGACGGACCCATGCCTCCATAAACGTCCTGTCCCAGTGGATTCCGTCCCTGCTGCTCATGAAGACCGCATCCGAGACGCCGTCGGCCGCTGTGAAGAAATCCCGGTTCCTTTCAGGCATGAACCTTTTGGGAAATGAAAGATAATGATGCTCGGCGCCCGGGCAGCACACAGTGGCATTCGTGTAGAATTCCTCTGCCGAAGGTACATCGTAAATGTTGTTTCCCGCTTTCGTCCAGTTGAGAAAATCAGAGGATACAAAGCTTTTAATAGCCCTGATGCCTTTATATGGTGCCGGGTTTTCAAGATCTGAATTTTCAAAGTACCGCGCATAGCACCGGTACATTCCCGTGTTGGCGTCAAAAAAAGCGACGTTCTGCGAGTCGAACATCCCGTCTGTCATAAGCGGTTCGTCGCTGAAACGATTCCATATGATTCCATCGTCCGAATAAAGGCCGAAGAGCCTGCCCATATTTGCTCCCGTATGCTCGCATCCACCCACGGCCTTATACCTCATTGATGAAGGAGCACAGGGATTCGAATCCAGGAAAGGTGTAAAGTTATGGGCTTCGGGAACACCCCGGAGAATTATATTGTTATCCTGCGAGCCGTTGAAATCGTGAAGTCCCAGCAGTGGTCTGGCAAAGGTTATTCCGTCGCTGCTGTATGCGCAGCAAGTTACGGCGCCGCTCACTCCGTCCGGGGATTCCGTTATTCCCCGGTAGTACATCCTGATCAGTCCGTTGTCGTTTAAAACCGTTATATAACCAGAAGTTTCCGATTCCCAGGGCCTGTCGAATTCCATGACTTTCTCCATGCGTACGGGAGGATTAAGCCTAAGGGCACAGCCCGTCATTTCACGGATCAGGTGTCTGTCTATGAACATTTCTACCCTTGTGCCTATATCCACGGCGATACCCCCAGGCAGGGGCACTTCGTCCGGCGCCCCATATGCAAATAATTATAACAGAAAGCTCCTGCATTGGTTATAATGGAAACATGGAAAACAGTCTGTCAAAAATATATAGGATAGTTTCCATGGTAATCCTGGGGCTGTGCATCTATTTTTTCCTTCTGCCGGTCATCTCGCCGCTGATGGAAAAACTTATCCCGCGGGTCTGGATGTGTCCGTTTCTCAGGCTGACCGGAAGCGAATGCCCTTTCTGCGGCATTACATCGGGCCTGAAGAGTCTTTACAGGCTTGATACCGGAGGGGCGAGCATACTCTCGATGCTTGCATTTTTCCTTGTCCTGATGGAGGTAATGTTCCGGACGATGATAGTATTTTTTATTGACGGACTCGGGAAAAAGACGATAACCGGCTTAATTATAACGGATGCGGCCTGGCATACCGCCCTGGTGGCATTGACATCCGTTTATGCTATAATATTTATAGTAAACAAATTCTGGGAGGGATGAAATTGGGCCTGACAGCACTTATACTCGGAATAATAGCCGTATTGATGTCCTTGGTTCCGTTTTGCAATTATATCGGCATGTTGCCCGCGGTGCTGGGAATCGTTTTCGGAGTCATGTCGCTGATGCAGAATGAAGCATCCCAGTATAACAGCAAGGCCATAGCCATTACGGGAATAGTATTCTGCACAGCGGCCATTGCCTTCAGCATAATATGGACGTTTCTGCTCATTTTTCCGCTGAGATATGTCATATACTGATAAAATCATCCTTGTCGCTATAAACTCAAAGTACATCCATTCCAATACCGCGGTCTATTACCTTTACAACATACTTGCCAACAGCGGCAGGCGGACTGAGTTGCTTTCATTCAATATAAATGAAAACAGGCTTGACATGCTGCGTAGGATATTTTCCCACAACCCATCCGTCGTGTGTTTTTCGTGCTACATATGGAACATAGAAATTGTATACAGTCTCTGCATCGACCTCAGGAAGCTTGCTCCCGGGGTACGCATCATACTCGGAGGACCCGAGGTTTCATTCGAATGCGAAGAGGCGATGAAGAAAAGCGGGGCCGACCTTATCGTCAGGGGGGAAGGTGAATCCGTAATATGCACGGCAGTTGAAGGCGTTCTCCTGGGAATCATGCCTTCGGAACCGGGATTTTTCTTCCGGGACGGGGATGGATTCCGGGACACAGGATATGCGCTGACCCGGATTCTTGACGACATACCGTCTCCATATGACAAATTCATGATGGAAAGAGAGATGGAAAGGCTTATATATTATGAAGCCTCCAGAGGCTGCCCGTTCAACTGCATATACTGCCTGTCGTCCTCAACCGACGGTGTAAGGTACTTTTCATTGAAGAGAGTCTTTGACGAACTTTCGGTTATTCTTGAATACAGTCCGAAAACAATTAAATTTACGGACAGGTCGTTCAATCTTGACGGCGGCAGGTCGCTTGAAATCCTCGATTTCATTTCATCGCTTGATACGGACACGTGTTTTCATCTTGAGATATATCCTGCGGGCCTTACCGAGAAAATCATGGAAAAACTCGTTTCGATGCCGGCCGGCCGGGTTCAGCTTGAGGCGGGAATCCAGTCTTTGAATATTGATACCCTCAGGGCTTCGGGAAGATTCCAGGATCCCGAAAGGGCATTGAAAAACATGGAAATCCTGATAAATGCCGGGAACATGCACATACACCTTGACCTTATCGCCGGGCTTCCGGGTGAGGATGCCGGATCATTCGCAAAATCATTCGACCGGACAATAGGAACACACCCACATGTGCTTCAGGTAGGTTTTTTGAAATTATTGAAGGGAACAAAGGCGAGGCTTCTTGATGGCTACGTTTATGAAGAAAGGGCTCCATATGAGGTCCTGGCCTCTCCTTCCATGGCTTTTTGCGATGTTTCCGAAATAAAGGAGATCGCAGGCTGTGTCGATATGTTCTACAATTCGCCATGCTTCAGGTCTTACTTGAAATATATGCATGGCAAGTATAAAAGTCCTTATATGCTTTACAAAGACCTTTCAGGGTTCATTAAGACCCAACAAAGCGGACAGGGCGGCATTTCAAAGGAAAATCAATACAGATTGCTGGCAGACTTTTCCCGCGGGGATTCCATGGCTCAAGAAACTCTTCGCTATGATTATTTCAAATCATTCAAAGCAAAGGAAGCCCCGGGATTCCTGGGGGGAATAAGCGTGGACAAGGAGGTTGTATTCGGGTTCCTTAAAAACGGGGAGAATGTCCGTAGATATTTTCCTGCGCATCATGGAAAAAGACCGGCTGAACTCTATAAAATATGCGGGATAGGAAGGTTTGTCCTTCCATTGGGCGATAAGACGATACTGTTCATATATGATGAAAAGGACCGGGTAACCGAACGATTCCGTTCTGAAACGATTGAAACTTAAACTCACGAACAATTACTGACAAAAATTAACATTCAGTATAAAGACATCCCTGCCCGCGGGTTGTAGAATTCATTTGAAGTCATCATGCGTTGGGAGGTGCCTGCAATGGGTAAGGGTGGTTATGCTTCTGCGGAAGCGGCGGTTGTTCTTCCCTTGTTCATCATTCTGATAACTGTGCTTCTAATTGTTTTTGCAAGGGTTATCTCAAGGGACACGACGGAAAAGCCGGGTGTCGCCGATTACATAAGAACGATACATTCCATTGATTCAATCAAAAGAAAGGCGGTGATAATGAATGGACTTTTGGAATAAACGTGGTTCGGCAACGGTTTTTCTTTGCATTGTCCTGCCTGCTTTGATAGGCGGACTGATAATGCTTACCGATGCATATATCAAACAAACAGGGAAGAAAATAATAGAAGCAGGCGTTGAGTCGTCCGCCTATTCTGTTCTGGGCGGGTATTCCGGCTATCTAAAGGATAAGTACGAAATATATGCATTCGGGATGGCGGACTTTGTCGCAAAGGAAATCGCAACGCAGTGCCTTATATCGAACCTGGACGAATCCGGGTTTTTCAGATTCCGGGTCGAGAATGTCAGTGTTGGGTTTTCGAAAGGTGTCGTTGAGAAAGGCGTCCTGACCGGAATGATTGAAAAGACCGCGGCCGACGATGCATATGGGGCTTTGGTCGGTGAGTTCAAGGACAGGCTGGTGTTGCTGGCCGGTATTCCGGATTTTGCCGATATAATCGGTATTAAGATGCAGTTTGATGAAACACTGATGAGATTCAGGAACGGGATGTCCTCCCTGGACAGGATGATCAATGGGGACGGGGGCTCCGGTTTCCATATCAATTCTTTGGAAATCGAAGGCGCATTTGCCGACAGTGTCGCCGAATTTGCAAACTACTGCGAACTTATCCGTCAGGCTGCCTTGGAAATCAAGTCAATGGCCGGGAAAGGAGGGGAATCCGATGGAACAGGATTTCTTGTGGAAGAGAAAGCCGGAAGACTTAGGGAAATGGCGGCAAGGCTATATGAGGATGAAATCGAGGTGCTTGCCGAGGCCGCAAAAGAAGTCTGTGAAGAGGCGATCGGAGCGATCGAGGCTATATTTGTCGAGAATGTGAACATTCATATCATATCTGATGCACTTAAGAGAAAAGTAGAATCCATGGACGGATGCCCCGGGTATATCAGGGAAATACTCGGCGAATGCCTGGAAATTGCAGAATATGCAGAGAAAGCCTTAGTTGAACAGGCCTTTGATGAAATACGGTCACAAATATATAAAAATCTGGAATATATCGAGGCCATTGTACTTGATTTCAATGTCTTTGTTGATTCAGACCCTTCGGATATGGATGGGATCCCGGTTGGGCCGGCAGACTCCGGCGCGAAATATAATGCGGATCTGAATTTCACATATTCCATGGAGGAAGCCGGAAAAGGATTCGATGCCAGGGCTTTTTTTGAGGCAATCGGTAAAAAAATACTCGAAAAAAGGACAGGACAGGATGTCATTATAGAAACCTCCGGGAGATTGCCGTCCGAACTGTCAAAATGGATGCCGCACGGCGGCGGGGCAAGGGAGTTCGCAGTTGATTCAACGGGAGAAAGCACGGAATCGGCACAGCGTGAATTCGCAGGTTTCTCAGAAGCGGTCGTCTCTGCGGCCGACGCAGTGCTTTTTGAATTGATCTTCAATGAATATATACTGAGTCATTGCTCATTTGAAACATCAGCTGATGAAAACCGGGATGAAGGCGGAAATTTTTTCAAGAACGAAGTGGAGTATATACTCTGGGGGTCGAAAAGCCAGAACCTGAATTGCTTTTATACCAAGTCAGCCCTGATGGCGGCAAGGTTTGCGCTCAATGCGATACATGTCTATTCGGACTCGGAAAAAAAACTTAAGTCGGATGCCCTGGCAGCGGCGACGGCGGGCTGGTGGACCGCAGGCGCGGGCATCCCCGTGATGTCCAACCTTATAAAATGCTCATGGGCAATCGCCGAGGCCGGCATAGATACGGGGAACCTGTTTTCGGGAGACGAAATCGCGGTTATAAAAAGGAGTGCCGACTGGGTTACCGACATAGGCCTGAAATCCGCAGGAATTAAAACACCCGGGATTCTGTGCATGGATTACCGGGATTATCTCAGGCTGTTCCTTATGGGGGTGCCGGAAGATATCAAGACGGCAAGGCTTCTTGACATTATCGCGCTTGACGCTCCCGGGGATTTCAACATATTCAGCGCCTTCACGGAGGTTTACGTTGAGGCAACCGTGACTTTCAGAAGCATTGCGGGAGGTCGCCATGAAGTTAAGATCAAGGTTATGCGTTCATACTGAGGGAGCAATAACAGCCGAAGCCTGCGTGTGCTCATCGGCTGTCATCATTATATTCGCACTTTTTCTGACGATTGCGGGTTATTGCGGCTGTTATGCCGGTGTAAAGTCTTTTTTGGATGAGAAAGCCAGGGATACATCCGCCCTGGCGTATGCAACCGGGATATATATCCCCGGGGTTATTTCTTCGACAGGACTTGCTGAGGAAACCGCGCGTCAGGTAAAAAATCTGATTATATTCCATGGACAATCAGGAGGAGAGATATATTTCATCGCATCCTACAAATACAGATCCCTTTTCGGAGACTTCGGTGCAAGGGTCTATTCGGGGTTCACAAAATGGGAAGGTGACGGACGAAGTGAAGGAGGACAGTCGGTGTGGGAACTTCCCGCAAATACAAGGGGACAAAAGATAGAAGAGATATTCGGCGGCGGACTTCCGGAATATTTTCCGGTCATTGACGGATATGACCCTATGACAGGCAAGGCTGTTGCGATAGTAAGCATTGACACAACCCTGGATACCTATAAAGCCGGAAGCGGTTTAATAAACCTGCTATATGAAAAAATCGATGGACTTGCAGATTTCAGACAAGGTGCATGTGATGGGTTTACAATAACTGAAAAGGACATCGACCATCGGGAGCTCCTGGTGGTAATTCCGGAAAATGCAATGAACAGATCACAGTCGGATGTTTTTGGACAATGTGTACGTTATGCCGGCACAAGAGGCATCACGATGGTTTTGAAAAGGTATCAAAAAGCTCCGGAAAAGGGCTTTGCACAGGATGATGAATGACATTTTGCCAACGGGTATTCAATAGGCCCCGGCGAGGGCTCCATATTGTACTGGCATGACAGATATGGTATAATCGCTGTGATATTCAATGCTATTTACACAACTGTGCGGAGCAAGCGACAAGCCGGGAAACAACAGAGGCCGTTAATATACAAATGAGAAGGAAAATGAAAAATGACAGACAAAAGAACGTCTTATAACAATGAGAGCATTTCTGCACTCAAGGGTCCGGACCGGGTTAGAAAACGCCCGTCGGTCATATTCGGGTCGGATGGTATCGAAGGATGCCAGCATACGGTTTTTGAAATATTGTCAAACTCCATCGATGAAGCCAGGGAAGGCTTTGGAGATGTAATCGACGTAATCAAGCACAGTGACAAGTCGATAACCGTTCGCGACTACGGCAGGGGAATGCCTGTCGACTTCAACCAAAAGGAACGCAAATACAACTGGAAGCTAATATACTGCGAGCTGTATGCCGGCGCCAAGTATGGAAACAATGAAGGCGAGAGCTATATGTACAGCCTCGGGCTCAACGGACTTGGCTGCTGCGCGACCCAGTACGCATCGGAGTACATGGATGTCGAGGTCTTCAGGGACGGATACCAGTATAACCTGCATTTCGAAGAAGGAAACAACAAGGGCGGACTGGTCAAGAAAAAAAAGAAGTATGACAGCACCGGGACAAGCACCAGATGGAAACCGGACATCAAGGTGTTCACGGACATCGACACCCCTCTTGAGTATTTTCAGGATGTGCTGAAGAAACAGGCCATCGTTAACAAAGGACTGCTTTTGAAATTGTTTGACGAGGAATCCGGAGAGAAGTATGAGTACTGTTATAAGGAAGGCGTCGAGGAGTATTTGAGGGAGCTGACGAACGGGTTCAAGCTGACCGAAATCCATACCGCGAACCTTAGCACCAAGGGTAGGGACAGGGACGACAAGCCTGAATATAGACTGAAGATGTCGGTTTCATTCTGTTTCTGCAATGAGGTCAACCTTATAGAATATTATCACAATTCAAGTTTCCTGGAGCACGGGGGATCGCCGGACAAGGCGGTAAGAGCCGCTTTCACCCAGGCGGTGGACAAACTTCTGACCGATGAAAAGAAATATAACAAGAATGAAAACAAAATAAGTTTCACGGACATCCAGGACAGCCTGGTTCTTGTCAGCAATTCGTTTTCAACGGTTACGAGCTATGAGAACCAGACCAAGAAGGCCATAACCAACAAGTTTATAAAAGATGCCATGACAGAGTTTCTAAAGCATGAGCTTGAGGTTTATTTCATAGAGAACAAACCGGAGGCCCTAAAAATAATTGAACAGATTCTCGTCAACAAGAGAAGCCGGGAATCAGCCGAAAAAACAAGGCTGAGCATCAAGAACAAGCTTTCAAAAAACGTCGACATGAACAACCGGGTGAAGAAATTCGTCGACTGCAGGACCAGGAAGATCGAGGAACGGGAGATATACATCGTGGAAGGTGATTCAGCCCTGGGGTCGTGCAAACTGGGGAGGGACGCCGAATTCCAGGCGATCATGCCGGTGCGGGGCAAGATATTGAATTGCCTTAAGGCCGATTACAACAGCATCTTCCAGAACGAAATAATCGTAGACCTTTTGAAAGTGCTCGGGTGCGGCGTCGAGATAAAAACAAAGCACAACAAGCATCTAAGCACATTCGACATGGAAAAGCTCAACTGGGACAAAATAATAATATGCACCGATGCGGATGTGGACGGATACCAGATCAGGACGCTCATCCTGGCAATGCTGTACAGGCTTGTGCCCACCCTTTTGTCCGAGGGCAAGGTTTTCATTGCGGAATCACCGCTTTTTGAAATAACGGCAAGGAACGAAGTCCATTTCGCATACAATGAAAATCAGAAGAACATCATCATGAAGGATCTGGCGGACAGGAACATCAGGCCGGTGACGATTCAGCGATCCAAGGGGCTTGGCGAGAACGAGCCGGACATGATGTGGAGGACGACGATGAACCCCAAGAGCAGGAGGCTCATACAGGTTGTTCCCGACGGAATCGCAGAGACCGAGGACAAGTTCAATCTCCTTCTCGGGGACAATCTGGCGGGAAGGAAAGAGTATATTCAGGAAAACAGCTATAAATATCTCGAAATGGCGGATGTCAGCTAAAGAGAGGGCATATGGAAGAAAACAACATAAAGAAACAGAAGATAACGGACACACTGGATGAAAACTACATGCCGTATGCCGTGAGCGTCATCCTTTCAAGGGCGATACCAGAAATTGACGGCCTTAAGCCATCCCATAGGAAGCTCCTATATACAATGTACAGGATGGGGCTTATAAAAGGAAACAGAACCAAATCAGCCAATGTTGTCGGCCAGACGATGAAGCTGAACCCGCACGGGGATCAGGCGATATATGAAACCATGGTCAGGCTGACCAGGGGCAACGAGGCGCTGCTGCATCCTTTCGTGGATTCAAAGGGGAACTTCGGCAAACAGTATTCTCGGGACATGAGGTATGCGGCATCCAGATATACTGAAGTAAGGCTGGAAGGCATTTGCCGGGAAATGTTCAGGGACATAGAAAAAAATGCGGTGCCGTTCAACGACAATTATGACGGCACGACGAAGGAACCGGCAATACTCCCGTCCTCATTCCCGAACATACTTGTCAACGCGAGCCAGGGAATAGCCGTCGGTATGGCGAGCAACATGTGCAGCTTCAACCTGGTGGAAGTCTGCGATACTGCAATAGCACTCATAAAGGACCCGGAGGCCGGGATATCCGGGACGCTCAAGGGACCCGACTTTTCCACAGGGGCCGAGCTTCTTTACGACAAGGATGAGATTGAAAGGATATACGAAACGGGCAGAGGCGGATTCAGGCTCCGCAGCAAATACCGCGTTGACAAGAAGAGGCGGCATATAGAGATAACGGAGATACCGTATACCACGACTGCGGAAGCCATAATAGACGCCATAGTTGCATTGGTAATAACAAGCAAGATCAAGGATATAAAGGATGTAAGCCAAGTATGCCAATTATTATCTTGTTCTGATTTGGATACAAAACATTCTTCCATTGCTCCCCGTTAGCTTTTTCAAACATTGAGAGCTCTACGCCATTTGGTATCCAATGTACAGGTCCGACCGCTCCTCTTTCA
>JAWOIG010000030.1:0-11993 GCA_046484775.1 Clostridia bacterium
AAAATACCCGCATTCACGTTCGAATTCATCGAATCCAGGCTCTATGAAAGCCCTTGTGATTTCCCGCGCCCTGTCAGGTCTGAAATTAAAGAATATAATGGAATCATTGCTTTTTATGCGGGCTACCGGGTTTTCCTTTCTTCTTATTACACAAGGTACGACGAATTCGTCATTAACACCTTCGGAATATGACTGCAACACGCCTTGCTCGGCTGAATCGGCATAATTCCCCCGTCCCAGAACCATTGCATTGTATGCCTTTTCCAGACGAGCCCACATCTTGTCGCGGTCCATGGCGTAAAATCTTCCCATGATAGTCGCAATCTCGCCTATGCCGTCCTTCGCAATCTTTTCCTCGAGCTGTCTTATGAAACCAAGCGAGCTGTCGGGCGGAACATCCCTTCCGTCGAAAAAGCAATGTATATAGACTTTGTCCATGCCTTCTTTTTTTGCCAGATCCAATAATGCGTACAGGTGTGTAATGTGGCTGTGTACACCGCCATCGGAAAGCAAACCCATCAGATGAAGGGCCGAATCATGCTTCCTGCAATTCTCCATAGCGTCCAGGAACTCGCTTTTTTCGAAAAAATCACCGTCCAGTATGGATTTGGTTATCTTGGTAAGATCCTGATACACAATTCTGCCTGCGCCTATATTTGTATGGCCGACCTCGGAATTCCCCATCTGGCCTTCCGGAAGACCTACATCCATGCCGCTTGCCGAGAGCCTTGAATTGGGATATTCCTTGAAATATCGGTCCAGGTTCGGAGTCCTTGCTTCATGAACAGCATTTCCATAGGGGTTGTCATTAAGCCCATACCCATCCAATATGAGGAGGGCGGTTGTCTTTTTTAACATATCAATCTCCATCAGGCGTCGTAATTGACGATCGCTGCAAAATCCTTCCCGGAAAGACTCGCCCCTCCGACAAGTCCGCCGTCTATATCGGGCATATTGAAAAGTTCAGCTGCATTCGAGGGTTTGACGCTGCCGCCGTATTGTATCGTTATCTGCCTTGCGGCATCCTTTGAATAAAGCTCCGCTATGGTTTCCCGTATAATCCTGCAGACTTCATCGGCCTGTTCGCTTGTCGCGGTTTTTCCGGTACCTATGGCCCATATCGGTTCATAGGCAATGATTGCCTTTTTCACCTGTTCTTCGACGATTCCATTCAATGCTATCTTGACCTGATACCTGATCCTGTCGCAGGTTACACCGAGTTCCCTCTGATCCAGTGTCTCGCCGACGCATAATATCGGTATCATGCCATACTTGAAGGCGGCCTGAACCTTTTGGTTTACGGTGCAGTTGTTCTCAGCAAAAAATTCGCGTCTTTCCGAATGTCCTATAATTACATATCTTATCCCCATGTCAACAAGCATCGGAGCAGAAATCTCGCCGGTGAAAGCCCCGTTTTCCTCCCAGTGCATGTTCTGTGCGGCAATCTCGATGTTTGTTCCTTTCGCCGCTTCAAGCGCTGTATGAAGGCAAACATAAGGAACCGCACAGATCACTATATCCTCGGATTTTTTTACCAGGGGAGCCAGACCCTTTATGAACCTTGCGGTTTCTGAAGGCGTCTTGTTCATTTTCCAGTTCCCGGCAATGACTTTCTTCTTTGGATACTTGTCCAAAAGAACATCGATTCCGGGCAGTATCTTGCCCTCAAGGAATTCCAAGGCCGCCCCGCCGCCAGTGGATATGTGCGTAACCTTGTCCGCATAACCAAGCAGCTCTATCGCCGCCGCGCTGTCGCCCCCACCGATGATTGAAACCGCATCAGCTTCAGAAACAGCTTTTGCAATCTCGCGCGTTCCGGTTGCGAAATTCTCGAATTCAAAAACGCCCATGGGTCCGTTCCAGATAATCGTCTTTGCCTTCGCAATTGCCTTTGAGTACTTTTCAATCGTCAGGGAGCCGATGTCAACTCCCATCCATCCGTCAGGCATAGCATCTGAAGGTACATATTTATGCTCAGTATCATTCTTGAATTCCTTTACTATGATGCTGCCAATGGGAAGCATTATCTCGATTCCCATTTTTTCCGCCTTTTTCATGATTTCAAGCGCAAGTGGAATCTTGTCTTCCTCGCAGAGTGAACTTCCTATCTTATATCCCTTGGCCTTAAGGAATGTGTAAGCCATTCCTCCGCCTATGATAAGCGTATCGACTTTATCCAAAAGGTTTTCAATCACACCGATCTTGTCGGAAACCTTGGCTCCTCCCAATATTGCCACAAAAGGCTTCTCGGGATTTTTCAAGGCCTTTCCCATGATGCTTATTTCCTTTTGAATCAGGAATCCGCATACGGCCGGAAGATAATCTGCAAGACCGGCGGTCGAGGCATGCGCCCTGTGCGCCGTTCCAAAGGCATCGTTTACAAATATGTCCGCCATGGATGCAAGTTTTTTAGCAAATTCGGGATCGTTCTTTTCTTCTTCCTTGTGATACCGGACGTTTTCCAGCATCATGACCTGCCCGTCCTTAAGCGAAGCGGCTTTTTTAAAAGCATCGTCGCCTATTACATCGGTTGCCATTATTATCTTCATACCCAGCAGCTTCGACAATCTCTCCGCCACCGGTTTCAAGCTGAATTCGGGATCGAAACCTGACTTGGGTCTGCCCAGATGGGAAACCAGTATGGTCCTCGCTCCATTCTCGACAAGATATTTTATTGTGGGCAGAGCTCCCCTTATCCTCTTGTCATCCGTTATCTTTCCTTCGGGTGAAAGGGGTACGTTGAAGTCCATCCTTGCAATTACCCTTTTACCCTTTACATCGATATCCGCGATGCTCAATTTGTTATAGCCTGACATATACAATACCACCTCGTCTGAATTTATTTTATACTCTGGATTGTCAAGGACAGTCCTTGAAACTGAATGTCTACCTTTACCGCCTTGATTCCGGAAGCATCGTCAATGGATATAAAACCGGAATATGAGCGAACTTTTTAAAAGGCCCGTCGCCGGGCCTTTTGCTGTGAATTTATCGGGCATCCACCTTGGCCATGTAGCTGATAAGGTCCACGACCTTGTTGGAGTATGCCCACTCGTTGTCATACCATGCAACGACTTTTACAAAATTATCATTCAATGATATCCCGGCCTTTGCGTCGAAAATGGATGTACGTGGATCCGTATTGAAATCGGTGGAAACAACATCCTCGTCGGTATAGCCCAGTATTCCAGACAGTTCATTCTCGCTGGCTTTTTTCATCGCCGCCTTGATTTCATCCATGCCCGCTCCTTTTGCAAGCCTGCAGGTCAGGTCTACAACTGAAACATTGACGGTCGGAACCCTGAAAGCCATTCCCGTAAGTTTTCCGTTGAGTTCGGGAATAACCGCGCCGACTGCTATAGCGGCTCCCGTGGATGAAGGGATGATATTGACTGCGCACGCCCTGCCGCCCCTCCAGTCTTTCTTGGAAGGTCCGTCCACCGGCTTCTGGGTCGATGTATAGGAATGAATCGTCGTCATAAGTCCTTCGACTATTCCGAAGTTGTCATTAAGAACCTTTGCTATGGGAGCGAGGCAGTTCGTAGTACATGAGGCGTTTGAAACAACATCCATGTCCTTGGTATATTTTTCATTGTTCACGCCCATTACGAACATAGGTGTTATCTTGTCTTTTGCGGGAGCGCTTATTATTACTTTCTTGGCACCTCCCTGCAAATGGGCGGAGGCTTTCTCGGTCGTCAGAAAAACTCCTGTCGATTCAACGATGTAATCCGCGCCGCATTCTCCCCATGGTATTTCAGCCGGGTTCATGCTTGTGTAGACCGCTACTTTTTCACCGTTTACTATAAGCATCCCGTCGTCTGCCTTGATATCGCCTTGAAACCTGCCATGAACGGTGTCATACTTGGTCATATAAACCATATATTCCGGATCCATGAATGGATCGTTTATTCCCACTACAGTTACTTCCGGGTTTGATGCGGCAGCCCTGAATACAAGACGTCCTATCCTGCCAAATCCGTTGATTCCAATTTTTACAGTCATTTTTACCCTCCTAATTATTACTTACAAAATCATAGCCATTTTATATTAGTTTCTGCATATTTTCAATATGATATGCAAAATATTCGTTAAATATTTATCAATGTGATTGGTTGAATTTAATCAACTCCATCGTCAATTTTTCCAGTTTCAATAAGTTGGCGATGGAAATTCTTTCTGTTTTCATATGCATTCTGTCCATTCCCGTACTAATGGTCAGCGCCTTGATTCCCTTGTGATATATAATATTCGTGTCGCTTCCCCCTCCGCTGTGTTCTTCTACATATGGCAGACCGAGCCTTTCCAGCGCCTTTATGAACCGCACAAGCATTTCCTCTTCTATTCCAACCCTGAATGAGTTGTATTCCCTGGTCATTTCAACGGTGGCCCCGGCCCCCATTGCACCGGCATGTTTCTTGAATTTTTCGACTATCTCGTTTGAAAGCTCCTCCAATTTCCTTATGTCCCGGCTCCTGACCTCACCCTTGACCACTACGCTGTCGCAAACTATATTCAGCGCCCTTCCTCCTTCTATGATTCCTATGTTGGAGGTTGTTTCCTCATCAATCCTTCCAAGCCTCATGTCCGCTATCGCCCTTGAAGCCGCGGTTATTGCGCTTACGCCTTTTTCCGGCTCCATTCCGGCATGCGCCGCCTTGCCCGTTATTACGGCGTTAAAGGTATTGTGCGAGGGAGAGCTTACCGTAGCCCTGCCTATGTCGCCGCCGGAATCCAATACGTATGCAAAGTCTGCGGTTATACTGCCCAAATCCAGATTTCTCGCACCCATCAGACCGATTTCCTCGGCAATTGTAAATACTAGCCAGACATCACCCCTGGGGCTTTCATTATTAATAAGGTTCTCTGCAAGATTTATCATCGCGGCGACACCCGACAGATCGTCGGAACCCAAAACTGTATCGCCTGCGCTTTCAATGAATTCCCCTCTGATAACAGGTACTTTTCCCGTGCACGGATATACGGAATCCATGTGTGCCAGGAACATCACCGACGGAAGTTTGGAACTTCCGGGTATTCTGCATATGACGTTGCCGGCATTTCCTCCCGTACTTTTACCCGCCTCATCCTCAATGGGGGCATACCCCATGGATACAAGTCTTTTCTTAATATAATCTGCCATCTGCCTTTCCTTGAGGCTCTCATTGTCAATGACCACCAGATTCAGAAATTCTTCAACTATTCTCTCCGCCATATCCCGGGCTCCCTTCTTTTTTCAATGCTTTGAAACAATTTTGTCTCAATGCTTCATAAATTATCACAGCTACGGAATTCGACAGATTAAGAGACCTGGCCTTTTCCGCCATCGGTATCCTGATGCATCTATCCGCATTTGACTTTAGAAGCATTTCATCCAGTCCTTTTGTTTCCTTGCCGAAAACTATGAAATCATCGTCGCCGTATTCGACCTCATCATAACTTTTACCTGCCTTGGTTGTTGCAAAATAGAATACCGAGGATGGGTTTGCCGCCCTCACTTCATCAAAAGAGTCATAATACCGGACATCGACCTGGCTCCAGTAATCCAGGCCTGCCCGCTTGAGATATCTGTCATCAGTTGAAAATCCCATGGGTCCGACTAAATGAAGGACTGAGGTTGACGCTGCACATGTCCTGGCTATATTGCCGGTATTCTGCGGTATTTCGGGTTCTATCAGGACAACATTCATCTTCCTGTCCTCTTTTGCGACAGCAGCTTAACTAGAAATGGGTCCCGGATTCTTATCGCATGTTCCGGACACAGTTCCTGACAGCAATAGCACCGTATGCACCCCGTATAGTCAAAACATGGCTTGCCGTCAATTATCTCAATAACCTCCGCAGGGCAGTTGTCCCTGCAGATTCCGCAACCGATGCACATTTCCCTGTTTACGACAGGCTTTGATTTATATTTGGTCAAAAACCTGCTGTTGAGCAGATTCCGTTTGATTTTACCGGACGAAATTCTAAAAGGAATATCAAAATCGCCGCAGAAAAGCTCCTCGACAGGAGTTCCAAGCACTTCATAGACAAGGTTTATGCCTCTTCTGATCGCTTCAATAAGTATATATGAATCATTTGCATCAAGGTTTATTATATCGTGGGCCGCCTTATCCAGCGCGTACGGGCTTTCAGATACCAGCAGGGCGCCTATCCGCCTTGGCCGGCCGGCCGAAGGTCCGTTGCCCTCCATTGCATCAATGCCATCCATTATCGAAAGTCCGGGGCGGACTGTTTCACAGATATCGATAAGGTTGGATGCAAAAGCCATGTAATCAGGCATATTCATATGGTAGGATGCTTTTTCCGCACCTGCTATGGCGCCGAACATATTCTTGACGGCGCCTGTGAAAACCATCATTCCATGAGTTTTCATCTTGCTTATGTTAATAATGAAATCAGCATCGACCAACGGCTTGAGGACGTTGAAACTCCTTGTCCTTCCCAGACAGTCGGCCGTAACCCTTGTCACGGCCGTATCGTAATTCAAAGCTATCCCGTGCTTTTCGCATACATCCGATATACCGCACAATTTATACAGGGTCATCAGTACGATCTTATTGTAAAGTCCGCCCGGGCTTTCGACAACCACCGGTTTACCGCCTGCTTCAAGAACAAGCCTGCCGGCCGCTGCGACAACCGCGGGATGTGTCGTGGCGCAATTATCGGGGCTCTGAGGAAGAAGCAGATTGGGCTTCAGGGCTACCGTCATCCCGGGTTTTATGAAACGGCCCATTCCGCCGAGTCTTGCGACTGTGTCGGAAAGCGCTTCATATACCTTTTCTTCATCATAGTCAGTGCATTTTCCCAGGCTTACTGATATAAAGGAATCCATATATCAACTCTTCAGGATTCGAAGTATTCGTTCAGCTCTTTGATGAGTTTCATGGGATCGAGTCCGTGCACGATCGAAGCTTCCTCGATACTTTCGCCTGATGCCGAAGGGCAGCCTATGCAATGAAGCCCGTTCTTAAAGAAAATCCGGGCGCAATCCGGATCCATCTTCAGAACATCCAGAATTATCATATCCTTTGTTATCTTCACCATGTCCAAACCTCCGTATGTAATTTATATAGATATACCCTGCAACCAGGTTCTACAACCCTTTTAGTTGATTTTTAACCCGAATGGAAATTTCATCCAGGAATTCCTCAGCAAAAACAGTCCTTGTTCCTTCTTCTTCGCACAATGAAGCCAGGTCTCCGGTCATGATGCCGTCCTCGATCGTGCCGATGCTGCATTTCTCCAGGGTTTTTGCGAAATTAACAAGGTCATTCAACCCATCGATTTCTCCTCTTTTCCTAAGGGCTCCCGTCCATGCGAAGATAGTCGCCATTGCATTGGTGGGGGTCTTTTCCCCCTTCAGATGCTTGTAATAATGCCTGGTAACCGTACCGTGGGCAGCCTCATATTCATAATGTCCGTCGGGCGATACAAGTACGCTGGTCATCATGGAAAGGCTTCCGAAAGCACGGGCGACAAGGTCCGACATAACGTCCCCGTCATAATTCTTGCACGCCCATATCATTCCGCCCCTGCTGCTGATTACCCTGGCCACGACATCGTCGATAAGCGTATAAAAAAATTCAATCCCCGTTTCCTTGAATCGGGTCTCGTACTCCTTCTCCCAAACCTCCATGAATATATCCTTGAACCTATGGTCATATGTCTTCGATATCGTATCCTTTGTGGCGAACCATAAATCTTTTTTCTTTTCAAGGGCATATCTGAAACATGAATGCGCAAAGCTGTCTATCGACCTGTCCGTGTTGTGCATAGCCTGCAAAACACCGCCGCCATCAAAATCGATTATCTTTTTTTCGATTTTTCTTCCGCTCTTTCCGGTAAAGGTCATGACCGCGGTTCCTGGTTCGTCAGCCTGAATTTCAACCGCCGAGTATACATCCCCATATGCATGCCTTGCTATTATTATCGGTTCTTCCCATGTCCTGACATATGGTTTTATGTTTTTTACAAGTATCGGCTCCCGGAAAACGGTGCCGTCCAGAATCGAGCGTATCGTTCCGTTGGGGCTTTTCCACATTTGCTTTAAATTATATTCGCTGACACGCTGGCTGTTGGGCGTAATTGTCGCACATTTCACACCGACTCCGTACTTCTTGATTGCGAATGCGGCTTCCCTTGTTATGAGGTCGTCGGTTTCATCCCTTTTTTCCAATCCAAGGTCATAATATTCCGTTTTTAAATCTATAAACGGCGCGAGCAGTTTTTCTTTTATCATTGACCAGAGTATACGGGTCATTTCATCCCCGTCCATCTCCACCAAGGGCGTTTTCATCTTTATCTTTCCAGTCATTTCCCATCTCCCGCTGTTTTGTATTTCTGCCTGCCCATTTCATACAGGTTGTTTCCATCGCTGTCTATTATAACAATTGCCGGAAATTCTTCAACATATATTTTCCTTATCGCCTCAGGGCCAAGGTCTTCGTATGCGACAATTTCCTGAGACTTGATCGCTTTGGAAATCAAGGCCGCCGCGCCCCCCGTGGCTCCAAGATATGCGCAGCCGTTGGCAACGATTGAATCCACCACCACACCGCTCCGGTCGCCTTTTCCTATCATCAGAAGAATACCTTTCTCAATTAAAAAGGGAGTATACTTGTCCATTCTTTTGCTGGTAGTGGGACCCGCGGACCCTATGGCCATGCCGGGTCTTGCCGGAGCCGGGCCGGCGTAATAGATCCCCTGCCCATTGATGTCGAATGGAAATTTCCCGTCCCTGACGTAATCGTCGGTCATCCTCTTGTGGGCGGCATCCCTCGCAATAAACAGAAAGCCGGTTATCAAGACTTTTTCACCGGCCTTCAGATTCCTTATTATTTCCCTTTCACACGGGAATTCAATTTTTCTTTCTTTCACAAAATCCTCTCCTTATGCCTCAGCGCATGGCAGCAGATATTTACGGCTACCGGCAGTCCCGCTATGTGCGTAGGATAGGATTCAACGAATACATCAAACGCGGTTGTACTCCCCCCGAGTCCCGCCGGGCCTATTCCGGTCATGTTTATTTCATTAAGGAGCCGTTCCTCAAGCATAGCGTCAATCCCGACTGTGCTTCTGACACCCGGCTTCCTTAAGAGTGATTTCTTTGCAAGCAGCATGGCCTTTTCGGCGGTTCCGCCCAGTCCCACTCCCACAAAAACCGGAGGGCATGGGTTTGGCCCCGCCTTCTCCACGGTATCGACTATAAACCGAACCACACCGTCAATTCCGTCGGCTGGTTCAAGCATCGCGAGTGCGCTCATATTTTCGCTTCCGAATCCCTTGGGCATCAAGACCAGCCTAAGTCTGTCTCCTTCGGTAAATTCATAATGTATTACTGCCGGGGTGTTATCGCCTGTATTTATCCTGTCAAGGGGATGTCTGACGATTGATTTACGCAGTAAACCTTTTTCATAACCCGCCTTTATGCCTTCGTTAACGGCTGTTTCCGGCAGTTTTCCGCGAAAAACGATTTCCGTTCCAATTTCCAAAAACACAACTGCCATTCCGGTATCCTGGCATGAGGGTATTCTCATTCTATGCGCTATATCCGCATTTTCAACAAGCTGACCGAGCACATCCCTGCCCACGGGGTTTCTTTCCGCCTCAATCGCATCGTAATAACACCGCAAGACATCCTTCGGAATAT
This sequence comes from Clostridia bacterium, assembly GCA_046484775.1. GTDB lineage: Bacteria > Bacillota > Clostridia > DUPQ01 > DUPQ01 > JAFGQE01. The sequence goes on from JAWOIG010000030.1 coordinate 9,653, forward strand.
CACACGATGCTTCAAGACACATATCCTCTATAGCCATTTGTATTTCAATGGTATCTATGATTCTCATTAAATTAAAAAAGGGGCCTGATTCAGGCCCCCGGGCAACTATTTGTTTACAGTTTCCTTCAACGCCTTGCCGGCTTTGAAAAACGGTGCTTTTGATGCGGCGATCTTAATCTTTTTCTGTGTGAATGGGTTGATGCCTTCCCTTGCCGGTCTTTCCTTAATACCGAATGTGCCAAAACCAACCAGTGAAACCTTATCGCCTTTTGCAAGCGTTTCCGTCATGACTTCAACAAAAGCTTCGTAAGCCTTGTCAGCGTCTTTTTTCGAAAGACCCGCTTTTTCGGCGACAGCTCCTACCAATTCCGATTTGTTCATGATATTACCTCCATTTATTTATACTGGTATTTTATCTTACAAGACCGGTCTAGTCAAGCAAATCAAAGGTTCCGGGGTATTCCTTCGGGTAAAGTCGGTCCGAAATACTGGTAGAAAGTACAGCTAATCGTCCCATTGTAAACCTTCCTTCGCTTATCTGCCTTTCTGCCGCAGATTCTCTCAAAATCGGCTGAGTCTGAAAGTATATATTTTGACCAGGTCTCAAACTCTTTCATCTTGACACACAGGGCATCATATGTTGCATTGGCGGCTCCTTTGTCCTCAAGCCTTTGGCCGTACGGGGGATTGCATATGATAATCCCGTATTCGTCTTCTTTGCGAATGTCCCTTACGTCACTGCAGCTGAACCCGACGGCGTCGGATACCCCTGCGTTACCGGCATGTATTTTGGCTATCTCTATATTCTTTATGGAAATATCGCTTCCGTAAATATGCCTGCCCTCCGGCTTCCTGATGTTCGCCCTCGCCTGCTGCTTCAGTTCGTTCAAATATGAAGAAACATCATCTCCCCAGTGCGATATTGCGAAATCCCTTTCGAGTCCGGGAGGTATGTTCATTTCCATCAATGCAGCTTCGATCGGAAATGTTCCTGAGCCGCAGAAAGGATCAAGCAGAGTTCTTCCCGGCCGCCAATAGGATATCATCAAAAGCGACGCGGCTATTGTTTCCTTGAGAGGCGCCTCGACATTAAGCCTGCGGTATCCCCTTTTATGAAGTCCCGTTCCTGTCGTGTCGATGCATATCCTTGCATTATCGTTATGTATGAAAACCTCAACCGCATACTGTCTGCCAGTTTCCGGCATCCAGCTGATACCGTACTGTGAACAGAGCTTGTCCGCGATAGCCTTCTTCGTTATTGTCTGGCAGTCGCGAGTGCTGAAAAGTTTTGAATCAATACTCGAAGCCCTTACCGGAAAACTTGCGTCGGCAGGCATATATTCATTCCAATTAATATCTTTGACGCCTTCGTACAGATCGTCAAATGTATATGCCTTGAAAGCCGATGCCTCGATGTAAATTCTTTCCGCCGATCTAAGCCAGAGATTGCACCTTGCGGCATCCCTTATGCTGCCTTTGAATGAAACCCTTCCGTTTTCGGTTTCTGCCGGCGCAAGTCTAAGATTGGCAAGTTCCCTCGCAAGAACGGCCTCCAGTCCGAATACGCATATAGCCGTTATCTTCATCTATCTCTTTTCTGCGGATTGTGTTTCATCCGCCGTCAGGCTGTTGAGTCCGCTCTCCAGGATGATTATTTTATCGCCATGCCTGAAAACTCCCCGTACATTTCCGGGTAAAATAATATTGATTTTAATACTTCCGTCGCCATTTCTTCTCCATTCAACGCATATCTCTCCATAAATGCTTTCATGGCAGGCGCTTGCAAAATCCGTTGATTTAATGAAGCATGGTTCAATTATAACACTGTTCTCCGAGCTGATATATCTTATGCCCGCAATGTATTTGAAGAAAAAGGCGCCGATGCCGCCGAACATGGGATGATTCAGTGACGCCTTTCCATCCCATGTTTCCCATAAAGTGGTAGCCCCGTTTTTTCTCATGAACCCATATGATGGGAATTCTTCCTGCACAAGAAGCTTGTCCAGGTCATTGATGTATCCTTTTTCGGCAAGCAGGGAAAAGACCATCGGGGTTGCGAATATTCCTGTGTCGGTTCTGTGTCCGTTACTCCTTATATACTCCAGCATTGATTCGACTGCCCTATCGTAATATTCCCCGGGAACCAGTCCCAGATACAGCGGGTAGGCATTTGAACAATGCCTGCCTGTGCCGTAGCAGCTGTTGCCATCATCCCAGAATAACTCGTTGGCCACGCGGTCTGCAACAGCGCGGATGATGTCCATTTCGTCTTCTGTCCATTCCCGGTCTGTTTGCGATTTCAGGCCCAAAACGCCGATGACTTCGTTGCGCAATTTGATGG
>JAWOIG010000033.1:0-16504 GCA_046484775.1 Clostridia bacterium
CGCCTGGGTGCCGCTGAATTTGAATGCGCCGTGGCTGGTGCCGATCGCAACTGCCAGCGAATCGCAGCCGGAGCGCTCGACGAATTCCTGCGCCTGATCGGGGTTGGTTAGCTTGGCATCTGCTTCGCTGACCTGCACGTGCTCTTCCACGCCGCCCAACTGACCCAGTTCAGCTTCAACCCTCTTTGCTGGCTTCATATGTATCGGACGGGGGGCACCTTGTAATAACTTTTCGCTCGGGAAACAGGGATTTGTTCAATAAAATCAACGGGCTCGTTCTCCCCGGATATTTCAGGGAACTCTGCGGAATTGATGTAATTAATTATGATGCGGCAGGAACTTCCATTCGTCCTGTTTCGGGAATAACCGGACGTTTGAACGCAGACACCTGGTGTGACATTGTCAACGAGAGGGATTCAACCGTTCTTGCGGAATACACCGGCGGGTTTTACTCAGGCACTCCATGCATTACCTCAAACAGCTTTGGCAAGGGGAAGGTCTACTACATCGGCATCAATACCGATATGGCGTCTTATTCGGCAATATTCGACTACATTTCTGAAAAGGCAGGTGTCCAAAGAACGCCTCTTCGGCCTGTTCCGGGAGTTGAAACCGTTACTAGAAAAAGCCCTGGGAGTGAATACATCTTCGTAATGAACCACAATGATACTCCGGCGATTGTTCCGTTGGACAGGCAGTATACTGATGCAATAAGCAAAGATCATCTTAGTGACTGCCTGCGACTTGAATCTTTCGGGGTGGCGGTTATATACTGATCGCATAGTTTTGTTTAAATAGCTGCTGACGACAAGGAGAAATTAATGCTTTATATTGACAAGGCTCAGCCGGGGGATATCCCATATATTTCATCAATTTCCCTGGAAGCATTTTCATCAGGAACACCTCTAAGCCCGCTTGGACGCAACGAGCCGCGCTGGTATTTCGATGCCGCATCAGACGGCTATCTCTTTAAAATAATATTTGATGGAGTACTTGTCGGAGGCCTTGTCGTTTTTAAAACGGGAAGCTCGACGTTCCAGCTTGAAAGGATTTTTATTCTGCCGTCATACCAAGGCCTGGGTATCGGCAGAAAATCACTGGAATTCATCTTCAAACGATTCCCTGAAGCAAAGGTATGGTATGTGGATGCGATTCCCGGGCTTGATGGATTCTCACATTTTCTTAAATCGGCGGGCTTTTTTGAGTCAGGCTTCGTTTCAGGCTCTTGCTCCAGATATATACGGCTAATAAAATAAAAAAGGGTTCCCTTTTCATTGGGAACCCTTTATGAGCCAACATTTCGTCTATTTTGCAAAATCAAACATTTCTGCCTTTTCATCAGTAAGATACTCTATTACGTCGTTGAATGAAATGTCTATGTCATAAGCCTTGTCGGTAAAATACGTCATGTGGAGAGTCATGTCCTTCATGTCTTCTCCTTCGAAATAAACGAGCTTTTTTCTGAAATCATCATCTGTAATCGTTGAATCTGCGCCGGCTGCCTCAAAAACTTCCCTCATGTCTGAAAACGCGGGGTTGTCCTCGGTTTTGCCGAAAAGATTCTCTATTGAATAGATAAACTTATGTTGCTCCACAAGCATTACCAGCGATCTTGTTTCAATGTCTACGTTTAGGGTGGTCGGGAATATTATCGAGAACAGCTTGTCATTTGCAATCATTACCTCAAATGTATCTGATATTGCCCCCCTTACACCATCATTGCCCATGGCGGTTTTGGTATTCAGCCTCTTCATGTTTCCGTTTGCATCCGCCTGCTTGGACATGTTCACCATTCCTTCGATCTTCGGGAAAACATATGCAACCCCGGCATATTCTTCGCTAGTCTCCAATACTTTATAGCTTGCTTCCACGGCGTTTACCCTTGCTTGCGCGCTGGTCAGCTGATCCTGGTCATATCTTTCAGTCTGGCTGCACGCTGCAAACCCAATTGCCATTACAAAAACCACTACCAGTACTAATGCCAATTTTCTATTTATCATCATTTTCCTCCTTGTATAATGCCTTTTTTAGAATATTTAAATTATATACTCTGCCTGTTTTTTTGTAAACAACAGGTTGTTCATTGTTTAATTCAACTTCCTCGAAGGGATAATCGCCGTCCGAGATGTGCTTTTTCAATTCATCGACAGTCTGCATCACCTTTGCCACAAGATTTTCTTTATAACCGTATTTTGATTTGTGTTCTTCAAATTCATCCATATCCAGAACCTCAATCCTGCCGTTCTTTACAACCACATCGACATCCAGGTCGATGAATTCCACCGTTTCATCCGTTATCCGACATGGAACGGCAATATTGCAGTACACATATTCCACCGCCCCTCCATCACCGTATATAAGCGCCGCGGTATACCAGCGTTTGAGAAAAAAGAATTCCTTTGATTCTTCGTGAAACGTATAGACGGCATCCCTCGTATAGTGTGTCAGCTTCCTTCCACCCGCTCCCTTAAGGACCAAATGATCGTGAAAGCGTCCCTCCAGTTGCAATGGTTGCTCGTAATGCAGCCTGCCATCATATTTATACGCTTTCATTACATATGTCTTGTTTTCAATGTTCTTGTTTTCCATCAAACCCGCCTGTATATTTATTTGACGCTTCATCTGTGAATTTGTTCCCGGCATTTCTTCAAACCGCTTTCCATTTCCGTCTTATGTTGTTTATCGGCTAGTCGCCGGGGTCGGTCGTATTGCTTTTTCAGTATTATTATATTATTATATATTACGCTTGCGCCCATAGCTCAACTGGATAGAGCGTTCGGCTACGGACCGAAAGGTTTCGGGTTCAAATCCTGTTGGGCGCGCCAGAAAGCCACTCCTTTTCCGGGGTGGCTTTCTTACTTCCCCAATTCTGCTCCCTGAGTCTATTCGCCTGTCTCATATTTTCTTCTTCCCGTGAGCATTATCATCGCAAGCGCATCGTTTTTGTCTGCCATGAGGATTTTTTTATCATTGTCCGATCCGTGCTCGCCCTGCCTCCATTCGGACTCCAGCCATATCTTTTTACCCAGTGGCATTACCTCGCAAAATTCCGTTTCTATCATACTGCTCTCTTGCCATAGTGATTCCCACCATGCCGCGGTGTGGAATGTGCAAAAATCATCCTCCCACAACTCCTCAAGACCTTCCGGAGGCCGACCTGATTCAATTTCATAGGATAGTCCGGGTACGACAATTCCTATTTGACCCCGGGGTTTCAAAAGCCTCGCGCAATATTCATCCATATATTCCGAATCGGCGCCGAAATAATGGTATGCGTCGATGCTTACCACTGCATCGAAGAATTCATCCGCATACGGCAAACTGTGGGCTTCGGCGTGTATGGGATGAACCTTTCCGTCAAGCCCCGCTTCAATTATCCTCTTATAATTGGCGGTTGCCTGGATCCAGAGATCTGTTGCCCATGTCTCGACGCCGAATTCCCTTGCTAAAAAAATGGAGGTCAGCGCCATTCCGCAGCCAAGGTCAAGAACCCTCATCCCTTGTTTCAAATCCATTTTATCCGAAAGCAATTCCAAAAGTTGAACCGGATTCGGCCCCATCATGTTGCTTCTTATCCAATCCGGGTCGTATTTCTTGGATTTAGTAAATTCAAATGTCATATTCCCTCACAATTTTCTTAAGCTCCAGCACACTCTCCGGTTGAGTGTCATAACTGACTATGCCGCATCCGAATATGAATTTTTCATAATCATGACAGTCTCCGATGACTTGTGAAGCCGCTGTTCTCATTTCACCCACGTCTCCCTTCTCCACGATTCCAGGTGAAATGCTCGCCCTCAGCAATATTCCGTTTTCCGCGCAGACTTTTTTATAGTATTTCCTGTCGCACTCGCTGTCCGCAAGAAGAAGCGATGTTCCGGTCCTGACCATATCGTCCAGTATTTCCGTTGTGTTGCCTCCGCTAATCAGGGCAACATTTCTTTGACCGGCTTTTTTAACACCGTCGATCAAAGCCTTTTCATAACCGACAACATAATCGCTATAGAATGCGGGCGACAACAGCGGTGGTGCAATCCAGGATTCATTGATGGATATCCCGGCACCTCTTTCTATAAAGCCCTTCGCAAAAGCCAGGGTTACCTTGTTGGCAAATTCCATCAGTTCAAATGCAAAATCCTGGTCCGTGACAAGATCCATGACAAAATTTTCAAACCCCCTCATTATGGCGGCAAGCGTAAAGGGACCTACAACCGACCCGTTGACAATAACTTCATGACCGATTTTTTTGTTAATTCTATCGACCGCCTGAAGAAACATGGGCATTCTTCCGTCTTTTTCGGGGTCCGGAACCCTGAGTTTCCTGATGTCCTCCGCTGTTTCAACCATTGTTTCGCTTATTGAAGGAAGCTCTTCGTTATCGGGGAAATGAACCTTGGCACCAAGCGCCTCGAATTCAATGTTATATATATCAACTCCAACCGCCACCAGGTCGTGCCGGTATAATTCATAGCATGCAAGCTGGCTCTCAACAAGCAGATCCTCGTCAAGGGCTATTTCTGATGGTCTTCTGCCTATAACCCTGGCACTATGCTCGAATATTGTCGGAACAAAGGGAATAACCGGCGGCTTCTCTCCTTTTCCCATTATTGAAAAAATTTCTTTTCCATTCATCACAGGCCTCCTTATCACTCAGCTTCATCCCATATCATTATACATCCGCCAACTGCTGTTATCGACTTTATTGCGTTTTACAGGCCCGGGTTTTGATATAGTGCTGTATCAATGCTTTTTTAGTGGTATAATATTTCTATTCCAACATATGAAAGGAGCTTCAAAATGGCAGATAGCAGTAATAACAAGGTTATGGCGGTTTTGTGTTATTTATGGATTTTATGGATTGTTCCCCTTCTGACCGAGCATAAGAACGATCCGTTCGTTAAATTCCATATAAATCAGGGGATTATCCTGACGATATTCAGTGTCATAATCGGTCTTATCGGATACATTCCGGTAATCGGCGGAGTTATAAGCTGGATTGGCGGAATTGCATTGTTAATCCTCGCCATAATGGGAATAATCAATGCCGTGAACATGCAGGAGAAACCTTTGCCTGTCATAGGAACATTATTCACGGTATACAAATGATCCTGGCGACATAACACGTTGAAAAAGGGTCTTTTGAAAAGACTCTTTTTTATTTGTATCGTTTTATCTTCAACTCAATCCCGACTATTAGCAGCTGGTAATAAATTTATTGACTATTATCTTTTTGAATTATATAATCATTCTATGTTTGAAGCTTTTCATCCGGGGGGACGAAACTTGCGCAGACCAAATCATACGGGAACAGGCAAAGCCGGGGAATGCTTTGCTTAATCCATATATTAAATCTTTTTTGGAGGTTGTCTTATGCAGAAGTTGTTCAAGCTCAAGGAGCACGGCACCGATGTAAAAACAGAAATGATCGCAGGTATTACGACGTTTCTGGCAATGGCTTATATTCTTGCCGTAAACCCATTGATTCTTTCCAGCACGGGAATGGATTCGGGTGCGTTGTTCACCGCAACGGCGATAGCCGCAATAATAGGAACATTGTGCATGGCATTTTTCGCGAACTACCCCGTTGCACTTGCGTCGGGTATGGGACTCAATGCGTTCTTTGCCAGTATCGTAGCGGGCGGGGTATCATGGCAGATAGTCCTGACGGCAATATTGATCGAAGGTCTCATCTTCATACTCCTTACTCTCTTTAAATTCAGGGAAGCCATCGTAAATGCGATACCAAAGAACCTGAAGCTTGCCATCACGGCAGGCATCGGTCTTTTCATCGCCTTCATCGGATTTCAGACCGGGCTTGGTTTTTCAGTTGGCGTTAGCTTCACATCGCCCCAGGTGCTCCTTGCTTTCGTTGGACTTCTGGCAATGGGAGTAATGCTTTACTTCAAGGTCAAGGGTTCGATCCTTTGGGGAATTCTACTTACTTACCTGCTTGGAGTCGGAGCGCAGGCCATCGGATGGTATGTTCCCGATCCGGCGGCAGGCTTGTTCAGCCTCTATCCTTCGGCAATCGTTTCAATGCCTCCTTCAATAGCGCCGATCTTCTTCAAGTTCGATTTCGGCGGCGCATGGAAACTCGGAATCGATTTCCTGGTTATCGTATTCGCCTTCCTAATGGTTGACATGTTCGACACGATCGGAACTCTTGTGGGCGTTGCCAGCCAGGCTAATCTTCTGGATGAAAAAGGCCAGCTGGCCAATGCGAAGGGCGCTCTTATGGCTGATGCGGTTGGCACAACCGCCGGCGCCGTCCTTGGAACATCTACAGTTACAAGTTATATCGAAAGTGCGGCAGGCGTTGAGGTCGGGGGAAGAACCGGTCTGACGGCGGTTTCTGCAGCGGGCATGTTCATTCTGGCTTTATTCTTCTCACCAATATTCCTTGCGGTTCCTGCATTTGCGACCGCACCGGCTCTGATAATCGTGGGACTTATGATGATGAAAGCCATCAAGGACATAGACTTCATGGATTATACAAATGCTATACCGGCTTTCCTCACAATCGTCATAATGCCGATAGTAAGCAGCATAGCGGACGGAATGATGTTTGGTTTCATTACGTATGTAATTCTTCAGCTAATCAACAAAAAAGGCAAGGACATCCATCCCATGATGTATGTAATAGTTGCACTGTTCCTGCTGAAACTCATAATCCCGCTACTGTAAAAACTCAATATGAAAAAGAGGGCGCAAGCCCTCTTTTTTTGTCTGTGAAAGAAACCCTGCCCGGTTAATCCCAAATCTGTCAGCCTGCGGCTGTGCCCGGCACCGCATATGGATATAAATCAGGTTTTCTGTTCTTCGATAAATACAATCCGGTATTTTGAGTATATAATATACGTGGAGGAAATCTATGCCGCACAATCATGCACATGCCCACGTTTCAGATAGCAGCAGCCGCAGGAACATAGGCATTGCCTTTTTTCTTAACGCCGCATTCGTAATAATCGAGCTGATCGGCGGGATATTGACAAATAGCGTTGCCATTCTCTCCGACGCCATACATGACCTGGGCGACAGCCTTTCGCTTGGCTTGTCATGGTTTTTGGAAAAACGTTCCGGGAAAAAAGGCAATTTCGTCTACACTTATGGATATAAAAGGCTTTCTTTGATCGGAGCCCTTGTAAACGCAATAGTGCTGCTGGTTGGTTCGGCCTTCGTAATCGCCCGGGCAATACCGAGACTTTTCAGTCCCGAACTTCCTGATGCCCGCGGAATGCTTATTCTCGCCGTACTTGGGATTCTTATAAACGGCGCCGCCGTCATTCAGCTTAGAAACGGAAAGAAGATTGCCGAGAGGGTTGTTTCGCTTCATTTGCTTGAAGATGTTCTCGGTTGGGTCGCCGTCCTAATAATAAGCATTGTGCTTTTGTTTGTAGAGATCCCTGTTCTGGACCCGGTACTTTCGCTTCTTATAACGGCTTTTGTGCTTAAAAATATATTCCAGAATTTCAGTCAGATCATTAAGATATTCCTTCAGGCCGTCCCCGAAGGATATAATATCGAGGAAATCGAAAGGAAAATAACCGAAAGACATCCCGGCGTGCTCAACATCCACGGCACAAAGCTATGGACCCTGGACGGAGACAACAATATCATGACTTTTCATCTTTGTGTGCGCGATAATCCTGATATAACTGAAACCGTTGAGATCAAGAGAAGCATCAAGGCCACCCTAGGCGAGATGGGAATACAGGATGTAACGATTGAAATAGAGAATCCGGACAACTGCTCGAACAACACGGTTTTTTCAGACAACTGCTCGAACAAATCGGCTTTTTCAGACAACTGCGATGGAATCTGAGGCAGCACTCAAGACAGTAATTTTTATTATCGAAAGGGTATCCTTATGAAGGCAATATTGAAAGCGAGGCCCGGCAAGGGCAACATAGAGGTGGGAAGCACGGACATTCCGGTGTTATCGGATGATGATGTCCTTATAAAAATCAAGAAAGCCGGCATCTGCGGAACTGATTTTCACATATATTCCTGGGACAGGTGGTCGGAGGAAAGAATTAAGCCGCCGCTTATAATCGGGCATGAGTTCGCCGGAATAATCGAAAAAACCGGCAGGAACGCCAGCCACCTCAAACCGGGACAGCGCGTATCGGCGGAGGGCCATATTGTCTGCAACAAATGCAAGAGCTGCCTGGACGGAAACTTCCACATATGCGACAATGTCCGGATTATCGGCGTCGACAGGGACGGTTGTTTTGCCGAATACCTTTCGATGCCCGCCTCCAACATTTGGCTTCTGAGGGATGAGATTGCCGACAAATATGGGTCCATCATGGATCCGTTGGGAAACGCCATGCACACAGTCAGCGTTCAGTCTGTCAGGGGACGCAACGTGTTTATTTCGGGTGCAGGCTCCATCGGTCTTTTTGCCACCGCCATTGCGCGGTATATGGGGGCTGAAAAAATCATGGTAAGCGAGCCCAACGAGTTCAAGCGGCAAATCGCCATGAAGATAGGTGCCGACATTGCCATTAATCCTTTTGAGACCGGAACGGGTTCAAGGGTGATTGAATATTTCAACGGACACGGCCCCGATGTGGTTCTTGAAATGAGCGGAGCGCCGTCGGCCATCCTCCTATCCTTTAATATAATAGCAAAGGGCGGGGATATGGCCCTGCTTGGTCTCCCCCCCGCCGACATCACCCTCGATATCAGCAACCGCATAATCTTCAAGGGGCTGACCGTAAAAGGCGTAAGCGGAAGAAGGATGTATGAGACATGGGAACAATGCGACCGGTTTCTTCTCACCCATTCGTCTTCCATTGATCCCGTGATCACCCATGAAATACCTATGGATGACATTAGCCGCGGTTTTGAGATGATGGAAAAAAATGAAGCAATCAAGGTCCTGCTGAATGTCTAGGCATGGCCGGAGTTTATTATGATACATGAAAACGCCTGTGCAAAAATCAACCTTGGACTTGATATTCTCGGGAAGAGATCCGATGGCTACCATGACATAGACACCATCATGCAGAGCATATCGCTGTGCGACAGAATAACCCTTGAAATCGGCAGCGGGATAAACATTTGCTGCAATGACTCATCCATCCCGGCGGGCCGGACCAACACCGCTTATATCGCTGCAGAAACCTTCCTGACTTTCGCGGGAATCAATTCAAGGAAAACCGGGGTGAATATAACAATTGAAAAGAATATACCTTCCTGTGCGGGACTGGGCGGAGGAAGCAGCGATGCCGCAGCAGTTCTTCGCGGGCTCAACAAATTGCATTGTACCAATTATGGCTCTGAAAAACTGCAAGAATTGGCATTGGATGTCGGTTCGGATGTTCCTTTCTGTGTTTTGGGTGGAACGCAGCGCGCTTTGGGAAGAGGCGAGGAACTGAGGATCCTTCCTGATTTTGACAACGTAAGTATTGTAGTCATAATGCCCGGCGAAATCGTTGACACCGGATATGCCTACTCGCTTTACTCCGCAAGAGAAGCTGCTGTTCATCCGGATATGGATAAAGTAGAAAAAGCGTTGAATGAAAGGGATTTCAAACTATTGAGCCTTTTCCTTGCAAACACTTTCGAAGAAATTGTTTTTCCTGAAAAGCCTGCCATTGCCATGGCCAGGCATGATATGCTTAATATGGATCCGGATGCAGCATTAATGACCGGAAGCGGGTCAGCTGTATATGGAATTTATGAAAAACCGGACAAGGCGCTTGCCGCATATGATGGACTGTGCGCAAAATATACCGCTTATCTGACAAAAACCACCGGGAGGCTGATTTGAAAATAACATGCGGAACCGATATTATTGAAATCGACAGGATAAAAAAGGCAGTTGCGAAATCGCCTTCATTTCTTGACAGGATATACAGTCCTCACGAGCAGGAGTACTGTCTTTCGAAAAAAGCAGGACGTTTTTCCAGCCTGGCCGCCCGGTTTGCCGCCAAGGAAGCAGTATCAAAAGCAATGGGCACCGGGCTCGGCGACAAGGCGACTCCACGGGAAATCGAAGTTTTTAATGACTCCGCGGGAAAACCCGGCATTATTTTATCCGGCCGGGCAAAGGAATCTTTTGAACAAATGGGCGCGTGGAAAATAGAGGTCAGCCTATCGCACGGCAGGGATTACGCAGTTGCCTTTGCCGTTATCACATATAAGGAGGACATTGATGAATAAAATCAGTTTCTTCCATTGCGCCGATATACACCTTGACTCGCCGTTTTCATCCCTCTCCTCAAAACCGGGACTTCCCGCATTGAGAAGACGACAGATTCTTGACACTTTTATGAAAATGATCGATTCGGCAAAAATCAAAAAACCCGACTTTCTTTTCATATCCGGCGATTTATTCGAGCATGAATATGCCCGGCTTGCCACTATATCAGCCATAAACTCTGCATTTGCGGTAATCCCCGATACAACGGTTGTGATGATTGCGGGTAATCACGACCCCGAGGCAGCCGATTCTTTCTACCTGACATATAAATGGAATCCCAATGTGTATTTTCTTGGCGAATCACGGGAAAGCATCTTCTTCGAGGAAAAAAACACAGAGGTGTTCGGACTTGGCTGGGGCCCCGGCTACGGCCAGAAAGCGCGACTTGAAACAATATCCCCGGACAGGACCAAAATCAATGTTCTTTTATTCCATGGCGATATCGATCTTGATATAGGCAGCCGTGATTATAACTCCGTTCCGGCCACCGTTCTTAATGCCGGCGGGTTTGATTATGTGGCTGCGGGACACAACCACAAACGACGCGAATCAATTGGAAGCGGTCTTATATTCAACCCGGGAAGCCTTGAGCCCCTTGGTTTCGACGAACCAGGGAAACATGGCTATTTTATCGGAGAAGCGGGCGTTTCATCAACTCCGTCGGTAAGCTTCATGGAGGTTTCGGAAACTTTGTATGAAACACTCGAATTTGACATCACGGGTCTGTCATCAGACAGCGAGGTCCTTGAAAGCTTAAGAAATGCGGCAACCAACACAAATACGTTATACCGAATAATCCTCAAGGGAAAAAGACCCGTGGATTATTATCCTTCTCTTTCCCTGTTGGAAAGCGGGCTTGTCAATTCGGTTCAATTTGCACGCATTGCCGACGAATCATCGGCAAGCATTGCTTTGGAAGATCTTTCTGTTATGAAAGGGCTTAAAGGCGCTTTCGTTCGCAATATGCTCGAAAAAATTGAAGAGGCGGTCTCCGGCGATGAAAGGATACTGCTTGAAAAAGCCCTTCACTATGGACTGGAGGCCATTGACAACGGGAAAATCGAAACGGCGGGAGGTGAAATTCTTTGAAGATAAAAGGAATGCACCTTAAGGGATTTGGGAAGTTCGTTGACACACGGTTTTATTTCCAGGAAGGATTCAATCTGGTATTCGGGAAAAATGAAGCCGGTAAATCCACCCTGCAGTCTTTTATCAAGGCCATGCTCTTTGGGCTTGACAGAAACACGCTTGATACAGAGGACCGACCTTCCGACTCAAGGAAATACAACCCCTGGGCTTCGGATGATTTCGGTGGAAGCATGGAAATTCTGATGTCCGGTGGAGAAATCCTGCGATTGGAACAGGATTTCATGAATAGGCAAACCAACGTTTTTGACGAAAGTCTCCGTAACATAACTTCCAGCTATCCTTATTCGACAAGAGGCGGCCTGAGGTTTGGCGAAACAATACTCAGTATGGACCGGGAATGTTTTGAAAACAGCGCCTTTATAAGGCAAGGCGGAACCGTTGTTCTGAAGAATGAAAGAAGGAACCTTTTCGAAAGACTTATAAACCTTTCCCAGACCGGCAGCGAAGACTCCTCCGCAGCAGACACTCTGAAAGCTCTCGGCGAGGCCAAAAAGGCTCTGGGGAACGATCGCACACAGAACCGGCCTTATAATATGGCGAAAAAGGACTTTGAGAATCTTAAAAGCATTCTGGAGAAAGCCCGTAAAAAGCATGCCGAGATGGCGGACCATCTTGAACGGAAAAGCTATCTCGAAAAAGAACTTGCCGAATTGAAGAAAAAGGTTGCTGAGGCCAATCGAATCGAATCAGCCCGGGAGCTTTTCAAACAGCGTTCACAGTTGCTTTCAATACAGGAACAGCATCTTGGATCAGCCAAAGACATTGATGCCTTGAGCCGCGACCTATATGATTTGAAGGCAAAAATTTCAGAATATGAGCTTCCCCTGGAGATTACTGAAAACGATATAATGTCTCATATAAGAAAAGCGGCGGCCTCAAGGGAACGGCTCAATATAGTGGGCGAAATTGACCCTGAAACCGAATCCGTCAAATTGTCCGAGGTGAAAAAGAGAATGCGAATCCTAAAGATTCTATGCTATATAGGAATCACTCTTTCAGTTGCGGCGGCTTTCGTTTTTCATCCTTTGATTTTTACGGCGACCGGGATTTTCACCTTGTTGCTTGCATATCTCTATTTTAAAAAGCCTTCGCATACCCGGACTGAACTTGATGAAAAAATACGTATCAAAAATGACTGTTCGCGGGAGCTTATCATGATAAATGTCTTTATAGAATCCGCCGGCGGCAAGACTGCAGATTCTTTCGAGGAAGCCGAACTCATATTGAACTCCTTTTTTGAAAATTTGAATTCCGTTTCCAGGCTCAGGAATATGATTGAAATTAAGGAAGCCAGAAAAGCCGATGCCGAAAAAGCAAGAAATGCCCTGGCTGTCAGATTCGGATCCATTTCAATCATTGAGCAACAGTTGGAAACCATTGATAAGCAGATTGCATCCGCCGGATTTGAAGAGTCCCGGCTGCCCGCATCTTCCGATTCGGAACACTACCGCACCTCATATGCGGAACTGGAGCGTGAATTTGCGGGAATCAACTTTTATCTGAGGGAATCTATTCATGGCGAAACCTCTCCGGCGGAATCGGAGGAAGCTATGGAGTATTGCTCCGAAAGGTTTAAAAATATAGAAACGGAGAAGCAGGCAATCGAGCTGGCTGAAAATTCGGTGGCCGAGGCTGCTCTTGAACTTCAAAAAAGCATCCTGCCCAGAATAAGCGAGGAAATGGAATCCATTCTTGAGAGAATAACAGGAGGAACCCACGTAAATCTCCGGGTAGGAAGCGACATGACGGTCAATTCCATTGACCTGGCAAATGTTCGTTCAATATGGGATTTCAGCGATGGGACCGTTGACCAGATGTACTTTTCCCTTAGAATTGCAGCTGCACGTGTTTTTTCGGAAAAGGAGCCGGTTCCGCTTATAATCGATGAGCCTTTCGCTTTTTATGATGAAGAAAGAATAAGGAATGCATTTGAGTTGCTTTCGAAAATATCAGATGATTCACAGATAATCCTTTTCACATGCAAGGAAAAGGAACTGGATCTTGCTACCGGCCTAAAAAATATTAACATTATTAGGATTTGATTTGCTTGATCAGTTCCTTCCGGCAATCGCAGCTGCTGCCATCGGGCAGAACGCCCGTATCCGAGCACTCATTGCACTCGTAGACCGGTTCGAGATAATTTTGCGGGAATCCGTTTTCAACAAGAAGTTTTCCCGCCATATCCTTCATGATATCGATTTGCGAAAAAGCATCCTGCTTATCACTTTTTTTCATTGACAGGGAATCTATGCTCAGGTTCGCGATGTCCGAAAGCAGCTTCTGTATTTCAGGAGCCTTCAGAAAAACCTCTGACTTCCTTTTTCCCATTGTTTGTTCGTTATTCGCTTTCAGCTTTTCATAATGCTCCCGGACTTTCTTTTTTAGCATTACATCGTCGATTCCGCCGTCCGACTTTGCCTGTGCATATCTGGCGGCTTCGCCTTCTATCTGACTTTTTGTCCTCAGGCCCTTCTTGTTCCAGTCGGTAAGGATCTTGTGAAAATATTCAAGGTTTGGGCTGGATATCTTCACCGAATTCTTTAGGGCGAGTTCAATTATTTCCATTCCATATCCGTAATCGTCGACCCATTTCTTTATGTACCTTTCTTCGTATTCGGTAAAAGGAGACCTTCTTTTCAACTTTTTAGCTATTATGGCGGATACATCCTTCATCTTTTTGTATTTCATAAAATACTCGTCAAGGTCAAAGCTGTTTTTAATACCCGCATCAGACCAGTTCTTTGCAACCGCATTCACATAAGAATATTTGAGCAATCCTCTTTCACTGCAATAATTGAAGAGAGAATACATGACATCGTCTTCAAATTTATATAGATTGAACCACATTTCTATGTTCGTGTACCACGATATTGGCATTATCCCCTGGAAAAAGCTCTTGCTGATAGTCGACATAATGTTTTTCTTGGCGTCAAGATCCGTTTCGCCCCGGACAGAACGCGGTTTGTATAGTTTTGTGATTTCCTTGTCCTTTAGATCGACGAGAAAATAGCTCTTGCCTTTCTTTTGAAACAATCCCTTTTCAAGCAATTCGTCAAAAATTGCCAATATTTCGTTTTCAGAAATGCCGAATGTCTTCGCGAATTGGATTTCAGATATCTTTTTTCTGTGATTTGACAAAAACAGACAATACAAATAAACCTTGACCTGAACACCCGTCATTTCAGGCAGATATTCGCTGATGAAAATATCCGGAACGGGTGTGTCAGAATATAAAAATGCTTTTGAGTCTTCAAATATATACATGTTAATTCCCTGCGGCTAGTGTTCACATTATATATAAATAAAACGAATGCGTAAAGCAGAATCTGACCAATCTTTCAATGCGGACATTTGAATGCTTCCCGCTGCAATGGTATACTTTTGAAAAATATGGTTCACGGAGGTTTTTATGTCGTCAAAAGTATTGTTTGCACCCATGGCGTTCGCAAAATTTGAAAAGAGCCAGACTCTGCCAGCAAAATTCGAGCGCCTTCTCGATCAAACAGGCTTGGAAAATATAGTGAATGGAAAGAAAACGGCTATCAAAATGCATCTGGGCGACGGGTTGTCATACAGCACCATAGCTCCTGTTTTTGTCCGAACACTCGTAAGGAAACTGCAGGGATGGGGAGCACTATGTTTCATTACCGACCATGATGTAATAAACAGAAAGCCTGCGGAAAGGGGTTATACCGAAGCAATCCTTGGGTGTTCGATTGTTGATGTATGCGGAATAACCGGAAATTATATGTATGAAAAAAAGGTGTCGTACAAATCCTTCGAGGTCATGGATGTGGCCGGGGCAATCCATGATGCGGATGTCCTTATTGATTTTTCGCATGTGAAGGGACATGGAGGCTGCGGATACGGAGGCGCCTGCAAGAATATAGCGATGGGCTGTGTTTCCCACGGAACCCGACGCGCAATACACGGCCTCGAGGGAGGCTTGTCATGGGACGAGGAGAAATGCATCCATTGCAACCAGTGCATAGAAAGTTGCAACCATAATGCCAATGAGTTCACCGATGACGGCAAATACAGTGTTTTTTACCACAACTGCACTTATTGCAGGCATTGCGTCAAGATGTGTCCTACGGGAGCAATCACAATGACAGGCCCGGGAAATCAATACGAAGCCTTTCAGGAAGGAATGGCTCTTTCAACGAAGGGTGTCATAGATACCTTTGCTCCCGGCCATGTATATTACATAAATGTCCTGACACAGATAACCGCGCTTTGCGATTGCTGGGGTCTTACGACGCCGTCGCTCGTACCCGACATAGGAATCATGGCGTCTGATGACATGGTGGCGGTTGAGACAGCCTGTCTTGACGCAATCAAAGCCGACGACCTTATCCCCGTTGGGCTTCCTCTTGGGATAAAGCTAAAAGGCGAGGGACATCTGTTCGAGAGAATCCACGGCAAAAACCCATTTGTACAGCTTGAGGCCCTTGAACGGCACGGACTCGGTACAAGGGATTATGAATTGATTACGATAGATTGATTCCAGACTGTGCTTTGACCGTGAAAAATTTTCATGATTCAGATTCGGAAGAGGTTCTTCCGAACGATCATATGAAATTCTTACAGCTTTTTGCCCCTCATCCCGCCGGTATAGGCCTCATAGGAATCATTTCATGGGGAAAAGCTGTATGTTGCCTCCTCCTATCAGACCCTCGTTTATATACAGGGGCTGCTCATTTCCATCTCTAATTTCAATTGCAAAATAATCTCCGGTAGCCGGCTCACCCATGTCGGCTACAAATACCGCAAATTGTGCAGGTTCGCCATCAAAGACACATTCGCCTCCAAACACTCCCACTCCTTCTGAATAATAGGCTCCCATAATTTCGCCCTTTATCCGGATTTTGCCGGCATGGTCATTGTATACGAAGTTTCCCTTTATTTCCCATGATTCGGGTTCTTCGTCAGCGTACACTATGTTTACACAGTCAACGGTAAATCCGAAGGTAGCCTTACCCTCTCCTCCGTATGCAAGAAGCCATCCTCCGCCCCTGACCGTAACGGGACCGTACTCCATACAGCCCGAGAGCACTACAGCTGAAAAAATCAGCATAACAGCCACCGCCAATAATTTTCTTTTCATCTCGCTTCCTCCTTCTTACCGGCCGGCGGTCTGAAAAA
>JAWOIG010000107.1:0-3105 GCA_046484775.1 Clostridia bacterium
TTCCGGTTCCCGAAATCCATCTTTACGATATCTTTTCCGGCCTGGTATTTGTGGAAGATTTGGGCAATGTGGATTTGGAGACGTTTGTTCAAACCTCCCGTGATCCAAAAGACATTACCGGGGCTTACCAGGTTATAAAGGGAATGTAATCAGCACCAAGGGAACAAAGGAACTGTGTGGAATCATGCTCCCGGACAGCGCGTATATCCAGGAAACAGAAACCGAATATAAGAATAGAAAAAGAAAACGTTCGGGTTTATCCGATCTTGAACCTCTTTATACGATTGCCGACGCAATGACGGCAGTGAGCCGGTTCACCTCTGTCAAATATGATGATATTGTCAGGCTGAATGATTCGTTTTCGGTAAGATTCAGGGATGCCGGTCATATCCTGGGCTCGGCATCAATTGAGATATGGTGCGTCGAGGACAGCCGGACGACCAAGATTGTGTTCTCGGGCGACATAGGCAAAAAGAATACACCGATCATCAAAGACCCTTCATGTATAAATGAAGCCGATTATCTGGTCATGGAATCCACATACGGTGCAAAAAGGCATATATTCAAAGAAAATGCCGATGATGCATTGTTTACCGCCATAGAGGAAACCCTGCGGAACAACGGTACCGTCATAATACCTTCATTTGCAGTCGGACGGACCCAGGAGATGATTTACAGACTCAACAGGCAGATCGACCTCATGGACAAATACAGCCTGATAAAAAAGTTTCCTGTATATATCGACAGTCCGCTGGCAATATCCGCGACGGAGGTCTTCGCAGACAATACGGACATATTTGACGCGGAAGCCAGGAAATATATGCTTGCAGGGGATAATACGCTTGATTTCCCGAACCTTGTCTTTACAAGAACTGCAGAGGAATCCAAGCAGATCAACTTTAACAAAGAACCAAAGATTATAATCTCTGCAAGCGGCATGTGCGAGGCGGGGAGAATTAAGCATCATCTTAAGCACAACCTATGGAAAAAGAACACGATGGTTCTGTTCGTCGGGTATCAGGCTCCGGGCACGCTGGGAAGGCGGCTTGTCGATGGGGCCAAAAAGGTCAGCATATTCGGAGACCCCATTGAAGTCAGAGCCAGGATTGTAAATATAGACGGTTTTTCCGGACACGGTGACATGGACGACCTTGATTCCTATTTAGATTGTTTTAAAAAAAAGCCTGAAAAGATATTTCTTGTGCATGGAGAATCAGACCAGCTAACGGAATTCAGGAGCAGGATAAAGAAAAAATTCAATATTGAAGCACTCATACCCGAATTCGGCAGTTCATTTGAACTGAAATGCGGTTCGTGCACCGATGCCACTTCGGAAGAAACAATCGAGTCGGGCAGAGAAGGTTTCCATCGAACTGAATTGATAAACATAATCAAGGAAATCAAGTCTTATATGGATATTTTGTCACAGCAGATTTCCTTTGACAAGATCAATTCAATGAATGACGCGCAAGTGCTGGAGGGCATAAATGCTTATCGCAAGATAGGCGACGCAGTAAGTACGCTCGCCAAAACGACCGGAGTTGATTTGAATGAATGACATTATATATCTCGACAATGCGGCAACTACTCAGCCATATCCCGAAGTAATCGAATTAATGATGGATATTCAGGCAAATGAGTTCGGAAACTCTTCAAGCATGCATAGGAAAGGGGTCGCCGCGGGTAGAATAATAAAGGAATCAACAGAAACAATTGCCGGAATACTGGGCTGCGCTCCGGACGAGATTGTTTTCACATCCGGCGGTGCCGAGTCAAATAATATGGCGATAAAAGGATGCGCATTGAAAAAAAGAAGGTCTGGCAATGTAATTGTGACGACAGCTTTCGAGCACCCCACTGTCCTTAACACGGTTAAAAATCTTACCGATTTCAATATCAACGGAGCCATCTGCGGAATTGATAATAGCGGGGGAATACGCGAGTCCGAACTACTGGGATTGATAAACCCATCCGTTATATTGGTATCTGCAATGACCGTAAACAGTGAAACAGGGGCATATACCGATATGGGAGTGTTATCCGAAAAGATTAAATCCATAAATGAAGGAACGATTGTCCATACAGACGCAGTACAGGCTTTTTGCAAGTTGCCGCTGAATCTTAAAAGCTGGAATCATGTCGACATGTTGAGCATCAGTTCGCATAAAGTTCATGGCCCGAAGGGAGTGGGCGCATTATTCATTAGAAAGGGGACGCCTGTTTCTCCTTTGATTGATGGCGGAGGGCCGCATGCGGGGATTCGGGCCGGAACGGAAAATACAGCCGGAATAGCAGGATTTGCCCTTGCCTCATTACTATTTTCCAAAAATTTATCAAAAAACCACATTCATGCTTCCGAATTGAAATCCTATTTGATTGGCATTTTAAAAAGGAGAATCGACAGCTTCGTTATCAATTCCCCGGGAAATTCAAGCCCATATATCCTTAGTGTAGCCTTCAGCGGAATCAAATCCGAGGTTTTACTCAATCATTTATCCGGGAAAGAGATTTATGTTTCCGCGGGCAGTGCATGTTCTTCAAAAAAGAAGAGCAATTCACATGTTCTTGAAGCAATGCATGTTCCCGATGAATTTATTTCCGGGGCGTTGAGAATAAGTCTTTCTCCCCAAAACACAAAATCAGAAATTGATATTATGGCAGACGAGCTTTGCTCGATAATTCCTTTTTTGCGAAAGACGGTGAAGAAGTAATGGAGAAGGTTATACTTGTAAAATATGGAGAAATAATGCTTAAGGGACTGAATAGACCGGTTTTTGAGAGACAGCTTGAGAAAAATATAAAGCATGTTATTGGCGGCAGGTTTGATTTTGAGGTTTCAAAGGAACATGGACGCATATTTGTAAAGGTTGATGGTTCAGCGGCCGAATCAAGGGAAGCCGCGTTGATGATATCGCGTGTCTTCGGAATAGTTTCCGTTCATTTCGCAATCAAGGCAAAACTTGAAGCTGAACAGATTCTTGAGGCCGCGGTTGAAACCGCATCCCTGGAATATGCTTCAGGTAAAAGAACTTTCAAGGTAGAGACCAGGCGTCCAAACAAGCTTTTCCCAAAAAGCTCCATGGAATTGTCTGCAATGACAGGCGG
>JAWOIG010000226.1:0-2995 GCA_046484775.1 Clostridia bacterium
TGATCATCAATTCCGCACACCCTGGCCATCCACATGCCAATTACCCCGTCAGAGATACATCCTGTTCCGTACTGGTATTTTGGACCCTCTTTCTGGAGCAGTTCCGCAGCTTCATCAGAATAATTGGTACGGATTGAGTTCTCTGAAGTTGCCAGTGGAGAAGGAGTTGTAGGGTTGAATTCGATCTCAGCCACATTTTCCATCACCCTGGAGCTTAATATGCCCCCGGCCATAGGAATGCCGCAGGGTGTGTTACTGAAATGCACTTTCAAAGTCCTGCTGCCTCTGAACCTTTTCTTAAGGTCACAAAACTTGCCGTCATACAGTATTCTGCCCTTGCCGATCAGCAATATGCGTTCCGCCAGCGCCTCTATATCTCCTGTATCATGGGTTGTCAGTATAACCGTAACGCCTTTTTCCTTGTTGATTTCCCTTATGAACTTCCTTACGGCGAGTTTTGAAACAGCATCAAGGCCTATGGTCGGCTCATCAAGAAAAAGAATCCCCGGTTCATGAAGCAAGGATGCGGCAATCTCACATCGAACCCTCTGTCCAAGGCTCAGCTGCCTTACCGGAACAGGCATAAGGTCCGACAGATCCAAAAGCTCCGTAAGCATGGATACATTCTTTTGGTACTTGTCCTGCGGCAATCTGTATATGTCGCCAAGCAATTCGAAGGAGTCGTGCACGGGGACATCCCACCACAGCTGGCTCTTCTGTCCGAACACGACGCCAATGTTGGCAACATGGGTTTTTCTGTCCTTCCATGGTACAAGTCCGCCGACCGTCACCGTACCGCTGTCAGGGACAAGGATTCCGCTTAAAACCTTGACGGTCGTCGATTTACCGGCGCCATTGGGACCGATATATCCTACGATCTCTCCCTTTCCTATCGAAAAGCTTACGTCGTCAAGCGCCTGAATATATTCAAAATCAGGCCTGAGCATTGACCGGACCGCACCGAAGGCTCCGTTTTTCCTTTTATAAACCTTGAAGCTCTTGTTAAGATTTTTGACATCAATCATAAATACCCCTCAATCAAATTGAAGTTCCCTGAATCTGTTCCTTAGATATGAAATCCGTAAATCATGACGGCAGACATTAATACAGCTCCCCGTTTCATGCCCTGAAATGCAAGAACGACATTATACAATATGAATTGCCAAATATCAATATATTATGGAAAGATGTTAGAAAAAGTATTTGATCCATAGGGAACTTGAAATCGCGTCCGGCTCAAATCCCAAAACATACATACCGGAAGTGCAAAATGCAGTACGGAAACAGAAAGAGCTGCGAAACTATTGACGAAGTGGAAAAGGATCTGTTCAAGCAACGTACATGTGTGTCCATTTTTTGCTCAGAGGCACATAGAATATTAAGAGAATGTAAACATTCCATGAACAAAGTGTAAATAGTTCTTTGATTGTATGACAACTAATCTACTTGGTATTAGTATTATGGTATCAAATGGACATTCCGGTAAGCAAATTGATTTCCAGACAAAGAAGACATAAATATGAAGTGGAACGAGGTGCTGACGAATGAAAAATAAAAGCTATATTTTTATATTAATAATCTGTATGATATTTCAAGTTTCATGTAATAACGTAGTAGTCAGAGGTACAATATGCAATTCATGAGTATAAAAATAAAAAATAGTGTAATGAGATTCTTTTTCAGTCGGGTTTTTTGTCATAAAAAAATGAGCAATAACTTTAATACTAAGCGTATGATAGTTTTATTAGCAATTATACCTATATTATTATTTACAGCTTGTTCAGAAACTGAGAGAAGGAAGGCTTTGAATGATTTTGATAAAAAACCGGAGATACTTGCTGAATTGGATGCCGTTGAGTCCTTTTGGGAAAACGATGAATCTGAGCGCTTCTCATACGTAGTTGCATATGCAGATCGCGAAGTAATATTCTTTGACATTGATTATGAATTTCCAAGCAATCTATTCATATACCAAACCGAAGTCGATGGCAAAGTTAAATATGGATACATGGACGTATATTTCAACAAAGTCACTGAAGCAATATCAAATGATCCAAATATATTCAATTTAGGAAGAGCAAGAATTACCGAAGATGATGGGTCTTATTTAATTGATGACAATCTAGTCAGGATTGATGAATACTACCCAGGCTTCATGATTTATGATGATGACCTATTGATAGTTGATTGGACTGACAGGCCTGTTGAAAAACCAACCGTGATAACCGATGTTGATTTTGATTCTTTTCTTGTTCCTGTCAAATCAAATGAAGAAACCAATGCAGAAGGAAAGCCTCTTTATGGTTATATGACTTTACGTAATGCAATTTCGGATAAAAAAGCATCAGAAAAAGATTATGTAATTCCACCTCTGTTTGAATCGGCCGGATTATTTTATGAGGGATTGGCAGCTGTTGAAGTTTATGACAAATGGGGATATATAGATGAAGCAGGGCGAATAATTATTGAACCGGAATATGAAAAAGCAAGGAATTTCTATCAAGACTGTGCCCAGGTCTATGATGCGAATTACCATAAACCATTTGAGGTTCTAAAACAGGGCTATACTGATGAAAATGATTTGGGAAGATGGGGCATGATCAACAGGATGGGTAATTCTGTCACGAGTTTTATATATAAGAGCATGACTCCTTTTTATAATGATCTATCATATGCAGTAGTGGCAGTGCCTTCATATTACGAATCCAGTTTTTATCAAATTTTAAGACCGGATGGACTATCTGCGTTTTCTCCAAGACTAATTTTTAGTAAAGATTGGATGTTCTTTGCCCAAGAACCCCGGCCCTTTTCAGAGGGGTTGATGCCTATTGCATATAATTATTGGGTTTTTATAAATGAAAACGGTGAAAAAGCGTTTGAAAATGAATTTGAAAAAGCCAAGGGGTTCAGTGACGGCATGGCAGCCGTCCAGTTCGAAAGTAAAATTCGCTGGGGTTATATAGATATGACAGGCAACCTTGTGCTGCCGGATATA
>JAWOIG010000012.1:0-10584 GCA_046484775.1 Clostridia bacterium
AACGGTAAATCCGAAGGTAGCCTTACCCTCTCCTCCGTATGCAAGAAGCCATCCTCCGCCCCTGACCGTAACGGGACCGTACTCCATACAGCCCGAGAGCACTACAGCTGAAAAAATCAGCATAACAGCCACCGCCAATAATTTTCTTTTCATCTCGCTTCCTCCTTCTTACCGGCCGGCGGTCTGAAAAACAAGGCATCTGAATACCAAGGCTGTCGCGAAGACTTTGAATAATGTCTTAAGGTTGGGGTTAAGGGCAAGACTTATATTCCGGTTGTTCACGTGCTTTGCAAGAAATCGGATTGTTCAGATGACAGCACGCCATGCACCCAATCCATAACCCGGCCCGCCGGACCGGTGTTTTGTATCTTGATTATACTCTTCCATAATGGCGTTTTCAATGCATATCCAATGGCTGCGTCTTTTTACAGTCCTTTTGCTTACAGGGCTTGAAGGCTGCTTTTTCTTCAATAAAGTGTGTTGTTCAATGCTCTTTGCGCGGATAGAGTTGTTTTATAAACCAAATGCTTTTTTTTACATTATCTTCTTCAAAGGCCAGAAGCATATCCTCATTCATGTTCTTTCTTTCCGGTGAACATATCTCGAGCGTCAGCCTGAGCCCCGCGTTTTTTGACATCAATCGGTCGATTATATTTTTCAGCGGAAGTCTTCCTTCTCCGAGCGCGCAGAAATGGAACTCCCCGTCAATGGACGCGAACGGTTTTGCATCGGAATATTTCAAAACCGCACACACATCCTTTAGGTGCGTGCATACTACCCTGTCTCCCAGAATATCAATTGCATGCAGGGGGTCTTCTCCGGTAAATGCAAAGTTTCCGCTGTCGAAGCATATTCCCAGATTGTCGCCGCTGATTGACATCAGTTCAGCCAGATCATCTATGAAAAGATCACCGTGGTTTTCCAATGCAAGCATTATGCCATGCGAAGCAGCCATTTCAACCGATGCCTCAAGCTCCTTCTTTATTGCTTCCGTTCTTTTTGCAGTTGCGGCGCGTCCATCCAGGAAGGACCCTCCCGCAAATGTCCGGAGTATTTCCGCTTTCATTTCAGCGGCTGCCAGAATATATGGGCCAAGCTCGGTTAACGAAGTCCCGCATGCGCCAAGTTCAATGTACATGTTGTTTTCAAGTGCGAATTCAGAAACCCATCCGGCATCTTTCTTAATATCGATATGATATGGGTCGATGTGAAGCCCGTCCATATACAGTTGCTTTGACTTATGGCAGTACCACCTTATATCAGAAGGATTCCTTGGTTTGTATCCGTGCTTTCCGAGCCTCATGTGATAACTGAATGTATCTATCGCAAGCTGCATTGCATCAACTCCAGTCAATGAGAACTTTAATGAATTTTCCCGCTATTATGCCCTTGATTGCATCCAGATATTCATGCTTGTCCGGCTTGATTCTTTTCTCAACAAGAATATCCGGCCTTATTCTGTTGGAATTGTACAATTCCGCAACAGCATTGAGACTTTCCGATTCCAGGATGCCCGGGTTGTATATCGTGGTATTCGCATCGAACAACCTGTCCTGTCTTATTTTTATTTCATTTGTGTTGTAGCTTGAAAATATAAGAATTCGCGGAGCAATCGCATATGCAAGCTGCTGGCCTTTTATGCTTCCGGAACACTCCAGAACTATGTCTGCCTCCAATGATTGATCCGCTTCATGGGAGAGCAAAACCTTTCCCGCACCTGATTCCAACGCCTTTGAAAGTCTTCCGGCATCAATATCCATCGCCGAAACGTTCACATCCCCAATCCCCGCCAGAATTTGCACGGTGCAAAGACCCATTGCCCCCATGCCTATTACAAGCACTTTCTTGCCGGCATACTCATTCTTGCTTAACGGGGTCATCGCACAGTGGTAGGCGCATCCGTACATTTCCATAATGGCCGCTTCGGCCGGATCTCTTTCATCCGGGAATATGCGCGCGATATCATTTTGATTCCTGTTCACATAAGACCTGTGACATGGTTCTCCGCCGTGTCCGGTCATTACGACATGATCGCCCATCGAAAATCCGGTTGCATTTTTCCCTATGCTAACGACAGATCCGACAGCCTCATGGCCCGGCTCGCCATTTTCCATCGGGTATCCTGACCCATATCCTTTTTCATATCCTCCCCGGAAGCTCCTGAGCTCTGAAGAATTGCATAATGAAGAGGCGATTATCCTTATCCCGATGCAGCCGTTCTCAGGTTCCGTTGCTTCGAATTCATTGAATTCCGGATTTCCGGGGCCCATGTATCTGATTGCGCTTTCCATATTGTTTCCCCCGTTGGATCGTCTTTGCGGTCCCATACAACATTATAATCCAAATAACTGTTTTCAACACCCTAAAACGCAAGTTGACATGCAGCCGGTACATATATATAATTTTACGAAAAGAAGCCCGGATAGAATTGGTCGGCGAAAGCCTTTTTTTATCCTTTATTATTTCACTTTGAGGCTGCTTTAAAATAACCGGGGGTGTTTTATGAAATATTCAACCAGGCGTATACCGATGCTGTTTCTTGCGGCAATATTGGTTTTTGCAATGGTTTCCTGCTCGAATTCCGGCAACCAGGCAAATGAAACATATGAATTCAGCCTTGCTCACTTTTTCCCGGGAACGCATCCGGCTGAAACCGAATTCATAAAAGGCTGGGCAGAAAGACTCAGTTCAGCCACGGATGGACGAGTAATAATCACTAGTTATCCCGGCGGAACGCTTCTTGGCGCGGACGCCATATATAATGGGGTTGTAGAAGGTGTGGCCGACATGGGTCTTTCCTGTTTCTCGTATACCCGCGGGCGTTTTCCGGTCCTGGAGGTTTTCGAGCTGCCGGGAATCATATATGACAATTCGAAATCTGCCAGCGAAGTCGCATGGGAAGGAATAAAACAGCTGAATCCGGAGGAAGTGCAGGACACAAAGCTTCTGATGGTTATCGCGACGGGCCCCGGCGATCTTTTCACAACGGTTCCGGTAAGAACTCTGGAAGACATGAAGGGGCTTGAAATCAGAGCCACCGGCCTCAGTGCGAAAACCATCGAGGCATTGGGAGGAATACCCGTGGGTATGCCTCAGTCGGATGCATATGAAGCGCTTTCCAAGGGCATAGTCAAGGGAAACCTGTCCCCGGTTGAAGTTCTGAAGGGTTGGAAGCATGCGGAAGTCACCGATTACCTCACAAGGACACCGTTTCTTTACAATACACTTTTCTTCGTGACCATGAATCTTGAGAAGTGGAACTCGCTTCCGGAGGAAATTCAGCGGATAATCGTGGAAACTACGGAAGCGTTCCACGAAGAGGTGGGCATAGGTCTATGGGACAGTCAGAATGATGCGGGCCTTTCATTTGCAGTGGACGACCAGGGAATGGAAGTGATTGATCTTTCAGAGGAAGAAGCAGCGCGCTGGATTGAAAAGGTATCTCCTATTCAGGATGACTATCAATCCGTACTGTCTTCGCTTGGAATAGAAGAGGATGTACTGGGCCTGGTTAAATCGCTTGCAGATAAATACAATAAAATTCATTGATCAGGGAGAATCATGCTTAGAAAAATCGAAGGCTGTATAAAATATACCGCATCCTTATTCAACAAGTTAGCCGGGGCCGCAATTGTCCTGGCTATGCTCCTTGTGCTTATAAATGTTCTTTTGCGGGCAATATTTAAAAAGCCCATACTTGGAACATATGAGTTCACCGGATTTCTTTCCGTACTTATAATCAGCTTTGGACTTGCATACTGTCTTTTGATAAACGCCCACATAGCCGTTGACTTCATCTTCGATAAATTCGGCCCAAGGCTTGGCAATCCACTGGAAATTTTCATCAGTTCGATTGCCTTCGCCTTTCTGTCTGTGTTCACCTGGAAAGTCTTCGTATACGCTTCCCGGATAGCGGCAAGCAACCAGCTTTCGCCCACAACACGCACTCCCTTTTATGTTTTCATTTATGCCATGGGCGTTTGTTTCGCCTTGCTCTGCCTTGTGTATTTGATAAAAATTAAAGAAGCGGTCGGAAAGGCAAGGTTGAAATGAGTCCTGAAATCATCGGCCTTCTCGGAATAATCCTGTTCCTTGTTCTGATCGCATTCAAAATGCCGATATCCTTTGCGATGCTGATTACCGGCATTTTAGGTTTTTCATTGCTTACATCCCTGTCTTCGGCGTTCAGCATGGCAACCGCCGAGGTTTATTCAACCTTTTCATCATATTCCCTCAGTGTTATTCCAATGTTCGTATGGATGGGTTTCATCGCTTATTATTCGGGAGTAGGAACCAGCCTTTACAAATTCGCCTACAGATTGATAGGCCATTGGCCGGGAGGGCTCGCCATAGCAACCCAGGCGGCATGCGCCATGTTCGGCGCCATCTGCGGATCAAACACCGCGACGGCGGCCACCATGGGAGCCATCGCCCTGCCGGAAATGAAAAAATACAGATATGACGATTCCCTGTCTTCGGCAAGCGTGGCTGCAGGAGGAGCATTGGGAGTGTTGATTCCTCCGAGTGTTATTTTCATAATATATGGAATCGCATCCGAACAATCCATAGGCAAATTGTTCACTGCCGGCATAATTCCGGGCATACTCCTGACATTATTGTATATGGCGACCATATATATACTCGTGAAACGCAATCCGTCGCTTGGTCCTGCGGGGCCCCGGGCAACATGGAAGGAACGGTTCGAATCCCTTGGGAACGGATTGTTCGAAGTCATTGTGACATTTTGCATTTCAATAGGAGGCCTCCTGCTTGGCTGGTTCACTCCCACCGAAGCCGGTGCCGTAGGCGCTGCCAGCATATTGATCATAACCATAATTAGAAAGAGACTAACGCTTTCCGGTTTCAAAAAGTCCCTGATGGACACAACCAGGACAACCGCTATGATAATGATGATGGTTGCGGGTGCGACGGTGTTCGGCCGCTTCATGGCCGTAAGCCGTCTTCCCTTCGCTCTTGCAAACTGGGCAACTGAGCTTAACCTTCCTCCCTTTGGCATAATGATTGTTATTCTTCTTATTTATTTTGTTCTTGGCTGCATAATAGATGCGCTTGCCCTTATACTTCTGACTATTCCGATATTCTTCCCGGTTGCCGTCAATGTTCTTGGATACGATCCCATATGGTTCGGCGTTGTCATAGTTCTTGTTGTCGCAATGGGAGTTATTACTCCTCCTGTCGGAATGAATGTTTTCATTATCAAGGGAGTGGCAGGGGATATCCCCACGGAAACGATATTCAAGGGGATCTGGCCTTTCCTTATCGCATTGTTCGTTTGTCTGGGTCTTCTTCTTGCCTTTCCGCAGATCGTTACTTTTCTGCCTGACTTGATTTATTGATTCCGTTATAAACCAATCGCTCATTTGCACTGTTTGAAAAAAAAGGATAAAATTAATTCACGTTATCGGCAGAAAGGAAACGATTGCTGCTATGACCGGTTTTACATCAAATATATTCGTCATATCGACGGTTGCCCCGGGCTTCGCTATTTTTGACAGCGGGTTTCTTATAACTGTTGCAATAATTGTATTCGCAGGACTTTTCATCGCATTTATCAACCATATGAAAATCGATAAATGCATAAAAAGCTTTCGTTCCGATATGGTTTCCATTTACTTCACCAACGGAAAAATCATCAAAGGTCGGCTGGATGTGGAGAATACGGGTATCGAGTTGATATTCGACTCCCCCTCGGACGAATCAATGCGCAGCCATATATTGTATAAGGACGAGTACGACCAGATACGGTTTTTCGCCAGATTCCATTCCGACCTGGATGCCAGGAGGCGTAAAAAACGTATGTCTGTAATGAAGAAAACATATCATCCCAATATACTCCGTCGAATCCTTAGATCCATTGGAATCTTCTTCAAGATTATCCGGGACTCCTTTATGGATATTTTCACGGCGTTGTCTGGCCGCATGAAGACCGTAAATCCCGCATATGCATCAAATGAAGCCTATATAGCAAGAGCCAACAAAGAGGCCGTATCCTTGGTGGATACAACCCATAACCCACTTTTGGAAAAATATATCGGCAACAAGGTTGTCTGCTCGCATTCCTTCAATGGCCGGCAGTATGATGTCAGGGGCATATT
The DNA here is from genome assembly GCA_046484775.1 of Clostridia bacterium. GTDB lineage: Bacteria > Bacillota > Clostridia > DUPQ01 > DUPQ01 > JAFGQE01. The sequence goes on from JAWOIG010000012.1 coordinate 6,117, forward strand.
AAAGGATTATACGGGGCATTACCTGGAACTGCTTGATGCAGAATTCATTGTAGAGGACACATTAATCTCGGCGGTGGACCTTGTTCTTCCGAGAAGTCAGAATAAAGTCAGGAGCCTGGGGGAAGATACAGCCAGGATTGTCAACCTAAAAAAGGACTTCAAATTGAATTTATATAAAAGAAGGATTCGAAAGTCATCCCATGACCGGATCGATCAATGATGCGTCATTTTGCTGAATAATGACACCGGGGATTATATTAGGAGGTATTCAATTCCATCGACGCCCGCGAACAAATCATGGTGGTTTCCTTTCAGAGATAGCTTGTTCAATTTACAGATAAGGAGGAGTAAATGGCTTCAATCCATGGTTTCCCACCTATCGTCGGAGATAATAGCCGGATTCTGATTCTCGGTTCGATGCCCGGAGCGGAATCGATTCGCCTGGCTGAGTATTATGCGCATCCGCGGAATGCATTCTGGCCGGTCATATATGGTATTCATGGACGGTCCCCCGATACAGAATACACTGCCAGGAAGAACTTCCTGCTTTCCATTGGAGCGGCTCTTTGGGATGTCGTTGAATCGTGCGAGAGAAATGGCAGCTCCGATTCGGCGATTAAGAAGCCCGTTTTCAATGATTTCCTTTGTTTCTTCAGGAGGTATCCGGAAATAGGACATGTGTGTTTCAATGGCAGGAAAGCTGAGACTCTATTCTTTTCCCGATTCAAAAATAGTTTCCCCGGATTGACTTACACCCGACTGGGTTCGACAAGCCCCGCACATGCAGTCATGATGGATTCCCGGCTTTTGGACTGGAAAAGACTGCTGTCGCTGCAATAAACCTGTACGCCCGGCATATGAAGACTCATACGTCGAATTCAAGACCCCCGATATATTTGCAGGCTTCCTCAAGCACATCATGATATTTCCCATATATGCATGAAGTATGGTGTATGTACGGTCCCTCGATGACTTTCTTCTCAAAGTCCTTCCAATCCTGTACCTCAACCCACACATAGGTGTTTTGGGTGAAGGGTCCCGGTATTGTCGAAGCCTCTTTCGCCAGCAATCTGTATTCCTTGTTTTCTCCGTCGAACCTTACGATGGTTATATCCCCGTCCTTTAGTTTCCAATGCGCCATTCCGGGCTTGAATCCGGGAAGTATCCAGTGTCCGGCAAGCTTCCCCCTGCAGGCAGGGTCCTTAAGGCTCAGGGGAAATGCGTCATGCCATAACAAAAGTCCATTGTCATTTTCCGGGTGCCTTATGGTGAGGTCCGCGAAGAACGACGGCGTTTGGCCAAGATCCGCTGCCTCAGCCACAACAGAGCTTATGGCGCCGTGCACATCGCTTTCACAGACACATGGAATTCCGCTGTCTGAAACAAGGACCATCGCAAAGCTTATGCAGGCCCCCAGTTCTTCGATTATAGTCATGAATGATTCTACTGCAATTGCAGACAATCCGTTCTCCCTGGCAAAATCAAGCAAAACATCCCGGAGCGCCAAAACATTCGTCATTGCATCTTCGGACATTTCCGAAATGTCAATTTTCTCCGCCCACAACTTGCTTTCTTCTATGTATCCATTCCTGTTGTCTTTAGCTTTGCGTTTTGTAAGAATGATTATCCTGGCCAGGTCTATCGGCAGCACCTCGATACCGAATTTGCGGAGCAGCTCGCTTTCGTTTATTATCGTGCTCCAAAAAAAGTCTATCCTGTTCCCTACCATGCCTATCCTGCAATTTTTGAATTTTCTTACGACATTGGAAGCCCTGATGAATGTATCAAGGCCTTTTTCAAAAGCATAGTCGTCAATCCCGCAATTTTCAATATATGAAAACGGAACACCAAGCTTCCTCAGCACCTTGCTCGTTGCAAACATTCCGCAAAGCGAGTCCCGGAGCCTTGTTCCGTCCTCAAGCGGGGCTTCATCCCGCGGGCCCCATAGCAAAACAGGCACTCCGAGATTCCTTGCAATCAAACCCGCGGCGCTTTCAGTGCCGAAATTGCAATGCGGGATGAAGAGGCAATCAACTTGAGTGCTTCTAAAAAACTCAACAGCGAGCCCGGCGTCTTCATACGTCCTTACGATACCATCTTTTAAAACATCGTCTATTCCAACATAATTGATTCCCATGCCTGTCATTTTTGATTCAATCAAAGCCTTTTGTTTCTTTGCATCCTCATGGCTGAACACAAATTTGCCTATCGGGCAAAATCCCATCTTGACCTGTTTATACATAATCCCTCCCCTCCGGTATTAACCGGCATGTCCTGACATCATTATGTTACCTGATTCCGCATATGCGCAAGGGCAAATTGCATATGTTTTGATTTGGCCATATAATGTTGTCAGGAGTTAAGAAATGAACATTCCTTTAGACCCCTCGATTTTCAACAGGATTCTCAATGAATCACCGTTTGGTTTTCTTCTTATAGACGACAACGGGCTCATTATGTATGCAGGGAAAGAAGCATGTCAGCTGACCGGACTGCGGGAAGAGGATCTGACCGGGAAAAAATTCTCGGAATTCTGGGGAGAATTTCCAAAGGATGACCCTGCGGCAATAATCGTAAAATTCAACTCATCGAATAAACCCGAGGCTTACCACAGGATAATTTTCCGACGCATAGATGCCGATCTTATTTCCTTGTATGTTGAGGATGCGACAGAATCATTTCAAAACTTACGATTCTTTGAAGAGGAAATCAAAAGGTTTGAAAGCGCCCAGTCGGTTGAAGGTCTTGGCAACTATGAAATCGACCATTCCACGGGCATATTCCACGGATCGAGGGAAACTTTCCATATACTCGGACTTCCTTATTCGGAAACCGGCATTGACTCGAATATATTCAATGATATGCTGGCCGATGCGGAGACCTGCATGAGGTCCGATGAATCCGGCTCTGGCGATAAGCATGCCCGCTCACGTGTTCTGCATATCCCTTCACCAATGGGCACGACCACAAGGAACATCAGGGACCGGTATCATATAGTACGGGATTCCGAAGGCAGGCCCGTTAAAACCATTGGCTTTGTCAAGGAAATTCATGCCGGCGACATCATGGAACTCATGTTTGATTTCGGCAATGAACATTTTTGGTGGTATTTGAATTTCATCGATACCTTTATCCTCATGCTTGACAAAGACGGACGGGTTGTTTTTATTAACGACAGCGGCTGCCGCCTTCTCGGCTATGACAAAGAATGGATAATCGGGAAAAACTGGGCTGAGCATTTTGTCCCGGGCAATGAAAGACAAATTATTGAAAATGTTCTTGACAATATTCGCACCCTTGATGAATACGACATACATCATTTTGTAAGCAGCATTCTTACATCAGATGGTTCCCATAGAATAATAAATTGGAAAAACACAATACTGAGGGATAATGATGGTGTCTTCATCGGTTCACTTTCTTCGGGAGAGGATATAACCGACATCAAACACCATGAAGCCATATTGATTGAAAACGAAAGAAGATTGAAATGGGCCGAGGAAATAGCCGACGTAGGAAGCTGGGTCAGGGATTTGGAAACAGGCGAATATGAGTGCTCCGACGGTTTTCTTTCCATATGCGGGCTTGACAGAAAAACATTCATCCCTACCTATGAAGCCATGAAGTCCGTCACTCATCCGGATGACGTCGAAATGATGGACACCCTGGTGCGTGAATCAATTGATGCAGGACGTGATTTTGATTTTGAAAACCGCATTGTCCGACCGGATGGTACGGTCAGGTACATAAGGTCCCGTGGTTCGTTTATAAAGAACACATCCGGCAAGCCTGTCAAGGTCATAGGGACATTGCTCGACATAACCCTTTATAAGCAGAAGGAAACCCAGCTCCTGTATGCACAGCGGTTTCTGCGGCAGGCCGAGAGGCTTGCAGCTGCCGGAAGCTGGGTTACGAATCTGATTACCGGCGAATATACTTGCTCCGACGGATTCTGCGCCATATGCGGGCTTGATCCCGACTCTTTCAAACCAACCCAGGAAATAATGGCCTCTATTGTTCACCCTGAAGACTTGTCGTTTATCAAAGCGGCTCTATCCGAGAATCGGGCAAGGGGAAATAAGTTTGAACTTGAGCATCGAATAATCCACAGCAACGGTACAACCCGGCATGTCCGGATAAGGGGCACCTATGTCAAGGATGACCACGGGATTCCCATACAGGAAATCAACACAATGGTCGATATAACGAAATACAAGGAGGAGGAAGCCCGGTTGAAGGAAGCCGAGCTCCTGGCCTTGATCGGCCACTGGGAGTGGGATATTCCTACTGACAGGCATATTGTTTCCGAGGGTCTGCTTAACATAATCGGATACAAATCGTTGTCAGATATACCCGGGGGTGAGGCCATCAATTCCTTATTCCATCCCGATGATCGCGCCAAGGTTAACCTGTTGGTTAAGCGTGCAATGGAAGAAGGAGAACCTTATTCGTATGAAGCACGGATAAC
>JAWOIG010000040.1:0-5530 GCA_046484775.1 Clostridia bacterium
ATGGAAAAAGTTATTGTCGGTATTTATGTCCATTAATTTAAATGCGCGAAAATAATAATAAATTTACGGGGTTCCCAAAAATGAAGAAATTGAAATTCATATCCATACCGGCCATCGTTATACTCGTTTCTGCAATGTTGCTGAGCGGCTGCTCGGAGAACAAGGTCCTTGACAGCACCGACGAAAATTTCGCTTACAGCTACGGAATCGACGACAACGGCATATGGAAGGGCATAAAGGCTCTCAAGTTCCTCGACCTCTGCGAGTACGAAGGTATTGCCATTCCGTCTGAATCCCATGTCATACCCTATGCGGATGTCCAGGCTCAAATAGATGAAATCCTCGCCGATTATTCCGAGGATATCAGAATCAAGGACCGGGAGATACAGGACGGCGACACGGTCAACATCGATTACATCGGCAGCATAGACGGCAAGGAATTCGAGGGTGGAAACACGGGTGGTCTCGGAACAGATGTAACAATTGGCGTTACGAGCTATATCGATGACTTTTTGGAGCAGCTCATAGGGCACATGCCCGATGAATCCTTTGACATAGAGGTTACTTTTCCCGCGGATTACAGCACTGAGGAACTGAAGGGTAAGGACGCCGTCTTTGCGATCACAGTCAATTACATAATCGGTAGCGAACTCCCGGAACTGACTGACGCCTTCGTTTCCGAATTTCTTTTTGAATCATATAACTGGAATACTGTTTCCGAAATGGAGGAAGGCCTCAGGGCATCCATCCGTGATTCGGCGATCGAATATTATCTGCAGGAGTATTTACTGGATAATACTGTAATAAATGAACTGCCACCTTTATTGATTGAGTACCAGGAATTCACGATGCTGCAGTTTTACCGAAACTACGCCAATTATTACAATGTCGGGCTTGATGAGTTTCTGACGAGTTACATGAATGTGCCGGGGGTCGACGGGTTGATCGAGGCGACCATCGCAGACAATACCAAAACTGCCAGCCTTTATCTCATTCTTCAGGCCATTGCCGAGGATGCCGGGATAACGGTGACCGACGAAGAGACTGAAGCATATTTCGATGAATACTCGTCTTCCGGAAGTTTTACGGATTTCAAGACCGTATACGGCATTCCTCACCTGAAAATGGTCACGCTTCAGGAAAAGGTTCTCGATCATCTGCGCGAAAGCATGATATTGGAATAGCCGGTATTTCAGATTGGCCATGCAATGAACCTGCCGTCAAATGAAAACCCATGCGGGCATCGGCAATGCTCGCATGGCTTTTATTTATATATTATAAGCTTGCCCATGGGCACCGCATCTTTGCCGGGGATTTGAAATTGCCAATTACATCCGGCCGGCCTCTTGCTCCTTGGAATCCCTTGCTTCCTCCGGTCTGAAGCCAATCATGAATTCCTGTTCGTCGGATTCGAACATCATTTTCTTCCATATGTATGATTCATCATGCAGCTCGCTCCTGGCGACATTTATTCCCCTGTACTCCGCAGGAAGCCACCCTTCCGGCAGGGAAACTATGACCGCTCCCTCGAAACCTGCGTTCCTGACCGCGGTTCCTCTCAAAACATGTTCATCCTCATCCCATTCGACACCGAAAAGTTCCACCGCTCCCTGTGACACATGCATATCCGTGGATATGATGAAGGGATGCCTCCTGTGCTTGAAAAGCCTGATCACCCTGACGCCATAAGGCTGCACGCATATGTCGATCCCGCCTTTTTGCCTGCCCAGATATTTTTCATCCCAGAAATCATAGGCGCCTAATTCCGCATCCGCTTCCTCGCCCAGCATGCAAAAATCAACGTGCGCCGACATTGATTCAGCACCTGTGTTCACGGCAAATAAAACGCTCCATTCATCCCATCCTACAGAATGTTTTTGCAAAAACAGACTTGGCCCATCAGGTGATGCAGGCTCGAACAAATCAAGCGGCTTTGCCCCCGATTGAGACTGTGGAAGGCACTTCTTGATTACATCAAGCCTATGCCTTCCCGATACAGCTATATCTCCTCCCAGCATTACCGGCCCTGCGGCCATGGCAAACAGGCTGACAACAGTCTGCATCTCGCTGACAGATGCCGGCGGGTCTATGTTCAGGACATTGAACGAGTCGATGTGGAACAGCTTCTTGTCCATGTGATAGCTTGATGCGTAATAATTGACGGCCTTGCGGAACATCCCCCATGAATCTGTCTTGCATGCGGCAGGATAAAAGGATGGGTACTTGGGCAGAGGTTCCCGACCTTCTCCAAAGTCCGGTCCCGTGCGAACGGCGTCGACAAGGCCTATGTTTATCAATGTCGGTCCGGTCGAGGCCACTGTATATGTTCCTGGTGCCGATGCCTCCCTGATAATTTCCATTGCTTTTCTGTAGACCTGAGGGCCGTTGACCATCGATCTGTCATGATATTCGTCATACATGAATGAAGAGGACATTGGTCCTTCCCCTGCGTTTAAAAAATCAAGCATGAAATACCTGATTCCCATATCCGAATAATACTCAAAAACTTTCTTCAGGAATTCCTGCACCTTCGGATGGCTTGCATCCAGACTATAAAATCCGGCCCTCTCCTCTGGTCCGCCGTTTCCCGTTTCCCCGATACGCCACGCATTTTTGAACTGAACCGGTTCGCCCCTGTATTTCAAAAGGCAATCGCTGAATCTCTCTTGCATGTCCGAATATTTGTCCGGCACCCAGAACGGCGCTATCCAAAACCCAAGCGCCATCCCTTGCGATGCGATATCATCGGAAAGCGATTGCAGCCCTGATGGAAATCTAATCCTGTTCTCTGAAAACCAATTGCCGGGCAAGTCATTGAAAAGGTTCCCGATGCTTACCCAGATGTATCTGACACCATAACCCTTCAATTCACTCTTGATGGCAACTGCATTGTCCCTCACTATCTTTTCGAATGAATCCTCGCCTATGAACGCATTCCTGTAGTTCCAGCCCCCGACCCAACCGATGGCCGGTTTTCTTGAAAATCGGGGCTTGTAATGTTCTTCAGTCAAATCCGCCCAGGTATTCAAAAGACGGTCATACCCGCCGTTAACATCGAATACAACGGTTTCGCTCACAATGGTTTTCCCGGGGGGGAGGTTGTATCCATTGAAGTCGCAGAAAACAGAAACAACCGGTCCGTCCTCCCTGACACTTGTGTGTATCTCACAATCAAGGCGGTCGAACGTTATAAATCCTATCATTATGCCCGAACCCAGACCCTGGTCATATGCAAGTGAGAAAACCCTGCTCAAGCAACTGTTGCCTGCTTTGTCGCAGGACATGACCGGATAGGCTGCATTACAGCAGGTCCCGGTTGTGTTCAGAACCTTGATTCCATCCGTGCCTGCCGAAGATACAAGTTTCCCTCCGCCGTCTGAGCCGGCTGTGAATTCGACCTTCCCCAGAACAAGCTCTTCATCAGAGCAGTTGGTCACCGATGCGTTCAGCGACAGACAGCCGCCGTGTATACGGCTGAAATTGAATTGTGCATGAAAATGTTCCTCATCCACTATGTCTTTATGAAAAACTGCCCCCCCCGAATCCTGTTCCTCGAAGCGGCTCGAAAATTCATATGAAAACTTGGACCGAAAAAACCCGCCATTTACATAAAGACCGACGCATGCTTTTATGATCCCGATGCCGGTATCACTGTTTACAAAACTCCATCCTGATGCATCCGCCTTGAATTCCATGCAGTTCGAGTCCATTGCGCCACCTTGCCGATCTTCAATATAAAAGTTCATCTTCATCGCCCTCCGGCCATGAAAAGGACCTTTTTTAATTATGCTCCAACAGTAACCTTTTTTATTACCTGATCCTCATACGGCTTGTCCCTGGCATCCCTTCGGGCACCTACGATATTATCGACGACATCCATGCCCTCATTAACCTTTCCGAAGGCCGCATACTGTCCGTCAAGATGAGGCGAACCGGCGACCATTATGAAAAACTGCGAACCTGCCGAGTCAGGATGGCCCGCCCGCGCCATTGATATTACGCCTCTCTCATGCCTGAGATTGTTCTCGACCCCATTGCTTTTGAACTCGCCCTTTATGTTATGGCCCGGGCCTCCCGTGCCATTTCCAAGCGGGCATCCCCCTTGTATCATGAACCCCGGTATAACCCTGTGGAATATAAGACCATCGTAAAAATTGCTTTGTGCGAGGGACACAAAGTTCCCGACTGTTTCAGGTGCAGTATCCGGATAAAGCTCCAGCTTGATTATTCCACCATTCTCCATTTCAATTGTTGCCGTTATATTCTCCATTTCAACATGTCCTTTCCATTGATCTATAATATTATATACGAGCACGGGTTTCATTGCACGGATTCAAGTGAATTTCAACCCGGTTTTCCATTGTGTTCCTCCATAATCGCCATACCGGCTATTCTTGCAGCCGCGCCGTAATAATTCGTTCCCCAGACGCCGATAAGAATCAGAACCGCGCCTATGGCATGGAACCAATGCAGCGTCTCGCCCAGAACAAGTATTCCCGCCGCTATCGATACAACGGTGATAAGGTTTCCAAAGACCGCGACCTTGGTTGCCTCGAGCCTTGACAGCATATAATTCACCATGAAAAACGCCGCAACCGACGAGAGAATCCCAAGATATGCCATTGAGAAAAAGGTTCCGGGGTTTTTCAACGGCAGAAAATATTCGCTCAGTCCTCCTCTTGCAATATGCTCCGTCACGGCGATCCCATTGAAAACAACGAATCCTGTGTTCATCATCATGAAGGTAATTTCCATCGGGGAAAATCTGACCGACAGTTTTCTTGATAAAATATTATATCCTCCGGAGGCAATGACGGCGATCAGCAACATCGCTACCCCGGCTATGCTTCCCTGCGTCTCCGTCTTTCTCATAAGCGCTATGAAAAACACTCCGCCTACGGATATAATGATGAATATCCACTGCGCCAGGCCCGGTCTTTCCTTTAGAAATACAGCCCCCAGAATCGCCGCAACGACCGGAATCAGGGCTATCATCATACCGCTTTCCGACGCCGTGGTCAGTCCGATACCCGTTGTTTCGAATATAAAATACAGGACAGGCTGGAACAACGCCAGAAAAAACAGCGTCCGAAGACTTTTGCCCGAGTATCTTATCTTTATCAAGCCCAGGATACGGAGCAACCACAGAAGCAGCGCCGCAAACATAAACCGCAGTCCAAGCATGTGGAAAGGGCCCAGTGAGCCTAGTGCGCTTTTTGTAACCGTGAAGGAAAATCCGAATATAAAGGCGACCGCTATTCCGGCCAGGACCGGCAGATGTCTTTTATTCATTATGCGGATGCTTCTCCTTTTCCTTTGGTCAAAAGTTCAAATGCAAAAAACCGCTTTAGGCCTGCAGCTTACCGCAATACATATTCTATCACAAAGAGCTTTCTGTGTAGAATTGCTTGACATGAAAATAACCTGTAAAAAACCGATATCCTGACTAGCAGGGATTGCTGAGCAACTTGAAAATGCCTTGTTTTCAGTTCATCCGGCTGCTGCTGTTGCAGAATATTTATTATTCTGT
>JAWOIG010000116.1:0-4932 GCA_046484775.1 Clostridia bacterium
AAATCATCCTGAAAACAAAAATCAATGAAAAATCAAGAAAAAGCGAAAAAATTTCCGTATGTATGCAATATTGCCGCATAATCTTCATATATGAAAATTCATAGGTCAAGGATGGTCAAAATGGAGTGTTGCGAGGCAAAAAAAAGTGGGTATAATATAAATACATAGGTCAGGGATGGTCAGTAAATAAAAATAAAACGGAGGTGTTGTTATGTACAATATAGTACCAAAAAGAGGAAATCTTGTAAGAAGGGGAAGCGATTACGACGTATTTGATTTGATGGATAATTTCTTCAACCGCAGCCTTTTTGAACCGGAGACAAACGTGACGGGAATGAAGACGGACATCAGGCAGACCGACAATGAATATATCATAGAGGCGGAACTGCCTGGGTTTGACAAGAAGGATATTAAGCTGGAGCTCAAGAACAATTATCTGACAATCTCTGCGAACAAGGAAGAGGAAAACGAGGAGAAAAGCGAAGGCTATCTCAGGCGCGAAAGAAAAGTCGGCAAGGTTTGCAGGAGCTTCTACGTAGAGGGAATCGACCAGAACGATATCGGTGCAAAATATGAAAACGGAATTCTGGCGATCACTCTCCCCAAGAAACAAAGGGAAGAAGAGGTCGAAAGCAATATCGAAATTAAATAATCCCCTAAACATAGGTCCCCGGAGGCTCCCGCAATGCGGGAGCCTTCTTTTTCACTCCGTTTATGAGTTATTGGGAAATACGTTTACCCGCGGCATATTAAATGTGATATAATTCGCATACGCCTGCGGGAATTGCACAAATGGCGGCACATAACTTTTCCTTGACAAAACATTATGTGCTCCCGTAAAATGTCGTTGTGCCTTTTTTAGGCAGGACTCATGGTGGGTATAGCTCAACTGGTTAGAGTGCCAGATTGTGGATCTGGAGGTCGTGGGTTCGACTCCCACTATCCACCCCATTTTTTTGATGGGATGTAGCCAAGTCGGTAAGGCAACGGACTTTGACTCCGTCATTCGTAGGTTCGAGTCCTGCCATCCCAGCCACGGGGGCCATTAGCTCAGTTGGCAGAGCACTTGACTTTTAATCAAGGTGTCCGCAGTTCGAATCTGCGATGGCTCACCAAAACAGACATCCCCAGGGATGCCTGTTTTTTATTTTGGCACACTCTGATTGATTAAATCGATGCGGTAAATCAGGGCTTGCTGAATAACTTGAAAATCCCTTGTTTATAGTCTTGTTTTATATTTTCAAGCCATTCAGGCGCAGGCTTTTCTCAGTAAAAGTGAAAAAACCCTGCACCTTGAAAGGCCTATAGCCATTGCTTTGCCTGATTCAGCCCGCCAATAATCAGGGAAATGGACCGGAAGCTCGAATTTTTAAAAGTTTTCAGTCCATTCGACTGCCGCCGATGCTGAATATCCAGAATCCCTTGTTATTCAGCACTCCCTAAATTATAATTAGCTAAGGCGAAGGAGATGCTTATGAAGATAAAGATAATTGATGACATCAAACCAAAATTCAATGAGGCCGCAATGAAAAACAAACTCAGGATTACCGAGTCGGACGACATCGAGCTTTTCGACGGTATGATGGAAATTGTTTTGGAAAAAGCCCGCCCGAAGGTCGCCTTTTGCGAGGCTTACATCACCGGACGATATGACGATGGCGTGGAAGTCAATGGCAGGCGTTTCAAGTGCAACCTGATGAAAAACAACCTGGCGGATGTGAACAGGGTATTCCCTTTCACTGCCACATGCGGAAGGGAGCTGTACGACTGGGCGAAATCCATAGACGACATATTCATAGCATACTGGGCGGATCATATTATGGAGGTAGCCCTTCGCGGAGCCATTGCCGAACTTTATGACACAATAAAGAACCGATACGGCGTATCGAAATTATCATCTATGAACCCGGGCTCGCTTGAGGGGTGGCCGATTGAGCAGCAGCCTTCCCTTTTCGAACTTTTGGATAACAAGCAGAAGGAAATCGGGATTGAGTTAACGGAATCATTTCTGATGGTGCCGCAGAAATCAGTATCGGGATTGCTTTTCAAGTCAAAAAGCGGATATACGAACTGCAAGCTGTGTGAAATGACAAACTGTCCGTCAAGAAAGGCTCCGTTCGAACCGGGGCTAAGGGAAAAACTTACGGAGGAATGATCCGATGAAAAGGGAATACATATTTACGGTACCCGGAAAAGGCGAAGTCGATTCGGTTCCGATTGGAAACGGCGACATAGGCGCCATGGTCTGGGGCGAGCAGGAGGGCAGGATTTCCATTATCATCAGCAAAACCGACTCCTTCTCATCAGCCCTTCGGTTATTGAAGATCGGGGGAGTCGACCTGGGGATAACCGGGGGGACATACAGGTTTATAAGGCAGAAGCTTGATATTACGAATGGGTTTACATCACTTGAATACTCCGACGGCAAGTCAAACGTCGATGTAATGATATGGGTCGACGCCAATAATCCATGCATCAGGATCAGGATAACATCGGATTCAAGGATACGCATAACAGCGGCAGGCAAAATATGGAGGACCGAGGATGTACGTATAGAGGGCGGGTTCGCAAACAGAACGCCTGCATACGCGGACTTCTTCGGCCAGGACAACGATACGGAGCCGATCATTGTATACAAAGACAAAGTATGCGGTGCATATGGTGATTCGGTCATGTGGTACCACCGTAACCCCGACTCGCATTATTTGCCAAGCCTTAGATTTCAGAACCTGGAAGACCTTTCACATTTATACAATGATCCGCTTAAGGACAGGATTTTCGGTGCTTGCATTCAGTCAAAGGAAATGCAAAGGGTTTCGGAGACAGAAATGGAATCAATCGAAATGAAAGAGTCGCACGACATCTGCATCGGTGTTGAGACAATGATTTCGCAAAATGAAGAGGCGTATTGCAGGACGCTTCATGGGACTGCGGCCGGCTGCCTTGCTGAGGATTATTCACAGGCATATGAAAAACACAGGGATTATTGGAATGAATTCAACGAAAAGTCATATATAAGAATCAAGGGAGATGAAAAGGCAGGTCTGGTTGATTCCGGATATGCCATTCAGAGATATATGAACGCATGCGGGGGGCGCGGAGAGTTTCCCATCAAGTTCAACGGCAGCATATTTGTTCCGGACATTCACGGGGATGAAAAACTCGGTCCCGATTACAGAAGGTGGGGAGGGGGATACTGGTTCCAGAACACGAGGCTGATGTACTGGAGCATGCTCGCATCCGGTGATTACGACCTCATGAAACCATTCTTCGACATGTACGAGAAGTCGTTTGAACTGATGCGGGCGAAGGTCAGGAAGCATCTGGGGTTCGACGGTGTTCTTTATCCCGAGACAATGTCGCCATGGGGAACGGCAAGAAACCTTTGCTATAGTCTTAACCGGGAAGGTCTAAACGATGCTTTTGTCGGTAATCCTTATATCAAATACTATTTTTCCGGCATGCTGGAGCTATTGGTGATAATGATTGAATATGTGAAACAAACCGATGATTCAGAATTTGAATCAAGGGTTCTCCACAAACAGGCAAATGCAATTATCTCATTTTATAAAAACCTGTACACTGAAAAAGATAAGGACGGCAAAATAGCAATATACCCATCGCAAGCTTTGGAGACATGGCAGGATGCAAAGAATCCGACGGATGCTGTGGCGGGCCTGAGATATGTTCTGGAAGAACTGCTCGAAATGGCGACCGCCGATAGGAAACTGCTGGAGGATTGGCGGGAATTTTATGAAACCATCCCGGAATTGCCGGTATTCAGACCGGGCGGACATCCCGGAAACAACAAGCCCTGCATGATAAAGCCCGCAGAAGAGTATGATAATCTCTCGAATGTAGAGAATCCCGAGCTTTATGCCGTTTTCCCATACAGGCTTGTCTCGTTCGAAAAAGACAATCGGAACATGGGCATTGAAAACTTCAGGAGGCGGGCGCTCAGAATGAACTGGGGGTGGACGCAGGACGGCATACAGGCGGCGGTCCTGGGGCTGCCTAAGGAAGCCCGAGAAGTAGTATCCGATAAATTTTCGAGCTGGAATGAAAAGTGCAGGTTCCAGGGCTACTGGGGTCCGAACTTCGACTGGATATCGGACCAATGCCATGGCAGCTCCGCAATGACGGCACTGCAAAAAATGCTTTTACAATGCAAAGGGGATAAGATTTATCTGTTTCCCGGATGGCCTTCAGGATGGGATGTCGACTTCAAGCTGCACGCATATGGCAATACGACCGTTGAGTGCAGTTATGCGGAAGGAAAGATAAAAAGCATGAGGGTTGATCCCGAGGAAAGGGCTGCGGACGTCGTAATCTGTTTTGACAGACAGATTCACACACTTTATTGATGCGGGCCGATGGATTTACGCAACGGCAAAGGGAGCGAATTAATAAAATTCCTTGACAAGCGCATAAGAGTTCATTTAAAATGTTGCTTGTCGCCTTTTTGCGACATGGTTTTGCGGCCCATTGGTCAAGCGGTTAAGACACCGCCCTTTCACGGCGGTAACAGGGGTTCGAGTCCCCTATGGGTCACCATAACGCGGCCTGGTAGTTCAGTTGGTTAGAATGCCAGCCTGTCACGCTGGAGGTCGAGGGTTCGAGCCCCTTCCAGGTCGCCATTTATATTGTTTTTCGCGGAGGGGTTCCCGAGCGGCCAAAGGGGGCAGACTGTAAATCTGTTGTCTCTCGACTTCGATGGTTCGAATCCATCTCCCTCCACCAAAGTAACAAAGACTGTCACAGACAGTCTTTGTTACTTTCAAGAACGAAAAAACAAGGTCATAGGTTTGTACGAAAGTTGCGTACCGCAGTCTCCTGGATAATGTTTGAGGAACGCAACGAAAGTACAGACCGCCAATGACATACTAGTCGTTGGATGAATCAATATAGGAATAATTTATGGCTGCAGCTTTT
>JAWOIG010000132.1:0-2678 GCA_046484775.1 Clostridia bacterium
GGCAATCGTTTCAGCCCACGGTGGGGAGATAAAGCTCGACAGCAAAAAGGGAGAAGGAACCAAGGTATCCGTAATATTTAGAGAGTGCTGAACAACAAGGGATTTTGGTTATTCAGCAAGCCCTATTTGAGAAAATAAATATCAAAAATTCATAAAATCTCCACATGGCAGGGGTAAGATGTCAATAGGTAAGGAAAAGGAGGTACAGGGTCATGAATAAAAAGATAATTATAATTATTACCCTTGCGGTTTTGCTTGTCCTTGGAGGAACACTGGCTTTAGCTGCGGTGGACGAGGACGGACAGCTGGTGAATCCTTTTGAAAGGATACTTTCCGCAAAAATTGAGGATGGGACAATAACACAGGACGAAGCAAATATCTTTGTCAAGGTGTGGGAATCCATGAGGGATGGAATGGAAGGCACGGCCCCGGGAGTATTCGGCGCCAGGGGAGGAATGATGCGGGATGGAAGGTCATTTGACAGACCGCTTATTGACAGGACGGTCATGGAAGACATTATGGATGCAGTCCATGAAAAGGCCGGGGAACTGATCGACGGGCTGGTTTCCGAAGGGGTGATTGACGAAGAGGATGTTGATGATGCATTGAGATTCGGCAGACAGCTCATATTGTTTGCAAAAGATGCCGATGATGAGGATGCCGCGGCACTGGAAGCGGCGGCTGCAGAGCTGAAGGCTTATTTACGGAGTCTTCTTGAAGAAAAGGTCGAAGAAGGACTCATTACGCAGGAACAGGCCGATGCAATCCTGGCAATGAGGGCAGGAGTTGCAAGACCTTACGCAGGATGCATGGATGAAGAAGGATTCACCGGCAGGTTTCCCATGAGGGGCAGGCCCGGCGGGTATGGCTTTGAACCGGATGACAATGACTAGAATATAGGATATTTTTCACTGGAAAAATAAAGGCGGCGACAACCGCTTTTATTTTTTTAGCCTTATTGCCTGGGTTGAAAGGAGGCATGGAAGCCGACGACAGGATCATTGTTATTCCCTTGCACGGCCGGTACGGAGTCAACCGGCCCTGAAAAGAAGCATGAAACATATATTGACCTATGTACCGATGTGATATCATGTGTTAAGAGATTCTTGAAATTCAGGCGTAATTTCAACCGGGGGACATATTATGAAATCTCTTGTAAAACAAATATTGAAGATTACAGCGATTATATGCGTTGTTTTTCTTATGCTTCTTGGGGTATATGAAGGTGCTTCAATGTTTTTTGGCAAAGGTATGCCGTCAGATGTCATATGGTCCGATTCTGATGAGCCCGCATCCATGGAAGCGGGGAGTCTTGTCAAGAAGGATGGCGAGGATTTCAGAATCCTTCTGTTTTCAGACATGCAGCTTGCGGGCAATCCATTTGAAAATGCCATGGCTTTGAAAATGGCCGGGAACCTGACCAGGGACACGGATCCGGATTTTATAATGACAACCGGCGACAATGCATCCTGGTTTTTTTCGGACATCATGTCCAAAACTGTAATAAAGAAAATGGAGAGCCTGGATATCCCATGGGGGGTCACCTTTGGAAACCACGATACCGAATGGATTGCCGACCGAAACCGGACCGGCAATCTGTATGAGCAGGCTGAAAACTCACTTTTTCAAATGGGGCCGGCAAACATCCACGGAGTCGGGAATTATATCGTCAACATCGTTGATGAAAGAGGGAAGAATGTCTATACGCTCATCATGCTGGACTCAAATGAATATCGGATTTATGATGACGGAAGGGATTACGACTTCATATATTACGACCAGATCAAATGGTACGAATGGGTTATAGAGAACCGGAAGGATGTTCCTTCCATGCTGTTCTTCCACATTCCGCTGCCGGAATTCAATGAGGCATGGCAGATGTGGAAATCCGGTGAAATTGATCGCAGCCTGGGATTCGGGGACAACAGGGAGGACATATTCTGCGCACCTGTCAACACGGGGCTTTTTGACAAGGCAAAGGAACTGGGAAGCACCACGCACATCTTCTGTGGCCACGATCATATAAACAATCTGTCGGTTGAGTTTGAGGGAATCAGGCTTACATACGGATTGAAAACCGGCCCATCATCCTATTCGGACAAGGACAGGCAAGGGGCCACTCTGATAACCATATTGGACGGTTCCAACGAGGTAACGGTCGAGCATATATATTATTGAAAATTTGAACGTCGTTGCGGGAGCACTTCCTGCATGCACTAAAGTGCGAAAATTGTATATTGACTTATGGTTTTCGGGTGATACAATATATTGTACACGAGAAGACAAAAAAGCACTATATTTTGTGCTTTGAGGAGGAAATTATGATTCTTACGGATAATGCCGTCAAAGTTCTTGAAAAACGATATCTTGCGAAGGATGAGTCAGGGAATGTAATGGAGACGCCTGATGAGATGTTCAGAAGGGTTGCCAGGGCGGTAGCTTCCGCGGACGAGGTGTTTTTCAATAAAGAAGAAGTTGAAAAGATTGAAAATGAATTTTACAGCATGATTTCATCGTTGGATTTCCTGCCGAATTCACCGACGCTTATGAATGCCGGCCGTCCGCTCGGCCAGTTGTCGGCTTGTTTTGTTCTTCCCATCGACGACTCTATGGGCTGGCAAGGGTCCTGAATTTCCAATACAGGTGGTACAACCATATCCAACCAGATTGAAACCCAA
>JAWOIG010000155.1:0-22557 GCA_046484775.1 Clostridia bacterium
TTTCAGAGCACCCAGATAAAAGGACGAGCACATTCCGTCCGGTCCCCAGAACTCTATGTCATAAGTGTTGTGATGAGGTTCCGACAGAACCCCCCGCCTTTTTGGATCCCATGTGCGTATGCAGTAATCAAGGCTTGCCTTCATTTTATCCCAGTATGATTCAATCCATTTCCTGTCGCCGCTTATCCTCCACTCCCGGTACATCTTCATGATTCCACCAAGCTGACCGTCGGCGGCCGCGTAAAAAGTATGGCCGGACTCCCTGATTGGCAGAGAGGCCCGGAACGTCTGATGTCCTTGGTCATTCTGACACTCATTGAACTCGGTTTCTCTAAGGGTTCGCTCAAGAGAAGGAAACAGATGGCACAGCGCCTGCGCATAATTCCATACATGCGTACAGCTTCCGGAGCAGCAGCCGGAGCTGTCGCAGCATCCCTCCCAGCACCAGAGCCTTCCGTCCGTCTGTCTTAGGATTGTCGGGGACTTCAATATTGAAAGATTCACAGAAACCGCTTCAAGAACTTCATCGGGAAGAGTGCTGTCAAAGAAAGTCTCGGAAAACAAAGCCGTTTTTTCCCGCAGTGAACGGTAATTGTCCGAAAAAAACTGCATTACATGATCAACATCATCATATCGGGCTGCGTACCAGGGCTTATGTGTCGGCTTAATGCAGTCTCCATCGGAACAGCCGCAGGCTCCGCCGGCACTCTCGTAGCCGGTGCGAAGCGTTGTATTGGGGACGTACCATGCAAGCTTCAATGAAATTGTTTTTGATTCACCCGGATTCAGCGTGAAAGGTACTGAAATGGAACCGCCCGGGCTCATGTTGGTGATATGCTCTGAGTCTGAATATCTTCCTTTGCTGATATCGTTCCACAGCATAGTCAGTTTGTCATAATGACCGCCGTCATAAAGGTCTGCATTTACAAAGGTGTTTTCATCTGAAACAGAGGCATAGAAAGAACCCTCCATATACGGCCTGTCCAAAAGCGGCTGCTGGCTAAGGATAAATCCGTTTTTCCTTCGGAAAACACTCATGGTCTTGTTGTCGGCTGGAAGTTTTTTCTTTCTGTCCGTTCCCATGAAGTTGAAGGAATTGAAAGAGTAAACGGCATCAACTCTGTCGTTACCGGCGTTTGCAAAGGTATATTCAAGTGCGGCGACCGGAAGGGATGAATTGTCGGGATCCAGCGGAACAAATGGGCTCCAGCCGACGAGGCTTACATCAAGGGGAATCGATGAATCGGAGAAATTCCACGCGGCAAAAGGGAAACTTGCAGAAAAATCGTTTTCTTCAAACCTGGGAAGCCCATAATTTTTTCCATGCAGTCCGTTGCCCATGCCTTCCAGGCTGTCGCCCCCTCCTCCGAAAATCTTATTGTAAGGTATCTGGCCCTCAAGGACCCTGGCTGCGCTTTCGGCGCCTTGCTTTATGAAGACAGCGGAAAAAACATTCGGTTCAAAATGAACATCGGGTTCGTTCCTTATGGAAAAAATGCCGGGCATCCCGTTGCCCTGCAGACAGATCATACCGGCTCCAAGTCCTCCCAGCGGAAACGCGATATGGCTTAGGTTGTTTCCCGTATATATACCTTTGTAATCCTTCATAATATCCTCCGTAAAAATCATGTAAGTGGGCATGACATCAGTTTACTATTTTTTGCATACGGCTGACAAGAAGTCCGGAAACATCCCGGCAGGAAAGGCGATCGCAATGACAACATTGTCAGCCATTCATGTAAGGTCTGTCGAATCTTCTTTTGTATGCCTTGTTCTTTTTGAGAATTCTGTTCCAGTAGATACTGCCGATATCAATATGTCTGAAAATAAAACGGAAGAAAGCACCGTGCTTTTTTCGCTTGCTTATTGTTTCAAGCGCCTCAACATCAAAAGGCTCCATTCTTTCTATGTTTTTTGCGATTTTTTGAAATGCCGGGATCTTGTCGCTGAAGAAAGCATCCGGTGCCGACCGGATTATCTCGCTGCCGCCCATTTTGATTGTACCGCGGCAATTCATACCGATAAGGGAAGAAAAATACCGCGTATATTTTTCAACCGTCAAGGATTGTGATGATTCCGGAAATCCCGAATGTATGATGAAGGCGATGCTCTTTGCATGAAAAAGACCCTTGTGTTCTTCCATTTTTTCCATGAAGGCCTTGGAAAGTCCCGGCATAGAGTCGGTGTAAAGCGGAAAAATGAAAAGATAATAGTCGCATCCGCCGATTTTTGCGATGAGCTCATCATGTCTGTTCATGTCGGAAACATAGGCATGGCATACTTCGACGGAGCCTTCAAGCGAACTTGTTATCCATTCTGCTATACGGGATGAATTGCTTTTTCTACCCCTGGGGGAGCCGTTGATCACCGCCAATTTCATATGCAAGCACCTCCTCTATTTTTTCGGCTGTAGCAAGGACTTTACAAGTACGCTCCGGGTGCAGGTTAAGAGAAAGTCGGTCGATGGTGGAAAACACGATGTCAACCGCTTCTGCATCAGGTTTGTCGTCGAAAAGAAGCAGACCCAGGACAGGTTGATTTTCATATCTGCGAGGATGGTGGCATTCACCGTCAAAAAGCCTGATGTATGGAAGTGCGACGGGTATTATCCTGTCCATAACCTTCTTTGTCAGGGCTGTCAGAAAGCCGGTTACCAGAGGTCCTGCAAATATAAAGAAATCCGAATGGACATATCTTTCAAGAATAACGTCCATATCATCCCTGAATACGCACAATCCCGGTGTTTGGACCCAGCAGGCAAAGCAACCCCTGCAATAATTGATATTCATGTCCCTCAGGGTAAAAATGTCAACCCGGTGAGCAGCAGACAGGGTGCGCGCGGCTCTGTTCAAATTCTTTTCATATTCATTCCATTCATCCGCTGGTGTTCCGTTTATTATGGTTATATTCATATGCTTACCATCCCATGACAAGGTATCCTGCTGATAATATATCCAAAACAGGGGGCATGGTCAATGATAAGACGTGAAAAACGCATTACGGCTTTTATTGCGTGGAAAGGGAGGATATAATGAAATTCCGGGGATATGAATTGCAAGAAGGGGAAGGTGTGTGACTTGGCAGGGATAAAGATCTTTTTTTGTATAAACGACAGGGGGATTGAAACAAGAAGCAGCGAGGGTTCCTTTTGCGGCGCAACAAAAATTTTCGCAGGTAATTCAACCTGGAAGGTGATTTCGGATGAACAAGCAATGAATAATGGCGGAAAGCGAATTTCTGTTTTGTTCAGGCTGGCCAAGGGAGAATTGCACGAAGGAAATGTTTCCGTGGGCCTTAGGTTCGAAGAGTGGGAAACAAAGAATTATCTGATGATGCCCGCGGCTGTTTACAATGGCAACCGCTTCAGATCGGTCAAAATGAAATATCCTCCGTCCATTCAAGCAAAACATGGCGGCGGAGCGAAAATGATGACGACAATTACGGATGTTCCGAGGCTTGAAATAGGAACAGGTGATTCGGAGATACATTTGCTGACAAACGATCTCTCGACCCCGGCGGCCTGTCTCTTCTATCCGGGAAAAAACGAGGGCGTCATAATACTGGTGCAGAATAAAACAAAGGAAGGTTATACGGGAATCAGCTTTATTGAGAATCCGGAGGGAAAAACCGGCGACCTCGCAATTTCCACCCCCGGGATGAGAAGACAGATATATACGATGTGCGACAGGAACGGCGGGGAACCGGACGAGGGCCTGTCTTTTTCAGAAGGCAGTGAGATTTTACTTGAATTAATAATCCATTCGTTTGAATGCGGGGATATTCCGGAGCTGTACGAAAAATTCATTGACGTGAGGAATGACCTTCTCGAAGCAGGTTCGCGCAAAATCAATGAAATGCCGCTTTCCGAGGCTTTCGGGAGAATAGAGAACAAATACAATCTTTTGAACTGGGACAAAGACCGCAGATACTACCGTGTCGGGACAAGGGACGATAAGTTCAATTCATGGCAGGCGGGATGGGTCGGGGGAGGCATGAGCCCGTACTGCATGCTTGTGGACGGCAAGGGTATTTCAAGAAGGCGTTCGCTGGATACACTTGATTATATATTCGATGAAATGCAAATGGAGACGGGATATTTTTTCAGCATCGAGTCGGGGGGAATAATATACGGGGATGATTTCATGAACCTGGACAATAGGTACTATATCCTTTTGAGAAAAAACGCGGATATGGCGTATTTCCTTTTCAAGCAGGTCATGCTTTTGGAAAAAGCGAACATGGACGGGGCTATTGAAAAATATAAAAAAGGACTTCGTGCTTTTTGCGATGCCCTTGTCAGGTTGTGGCGCCGATACGGTCAGATGGGCCAGTTCATCGACATAAGAAAAGAGGAAATAATTCTCGGGGGAACCGCGGGAGCGGGAATGGTCCCTGCGGTTCTTGCCCTTGCCCACAGGATGTTCAATGATGGGGAATATCTTGGACCGGCGGAAGAAACGGCAGGGTACTACTACGAAAATTTTACATTGAAAGGTCTGACCAACGGAGGACCTTCAGAGGCGGCGCAATGTCCCGACAGCGAGTCGGCGTTCGCACTTTTGGAGTCCTATATGGTTCTATATGAAAACACGGAAAACAAAAAATGGCTTGAGGCGGCTGAAGACGCCGCAAACCAGGCTATATCCTGGGTGGTTTCATATCCCTTTGAATTTCCGGTCGGATCAACGTTCGGGGTGCGGAAAATCAACACGGTGGGCAGCGTTTATGCAAATGTGCAGAACAAGCACTCGGCTCCGGGAATATGCACGCTGTCGGGAGATTCGCTGCTAAAGCTTTACAGGGCTACCGGCAAAAGGATATATATTGACACGATTGCATGGGTATCGCGCAATATGGTCCAGTATCTTTCAACGGAAGAAAAGCCAATTGATTCAAGGGGGGAAGGATTTCTGCCGCCTGGCTGTATGTGCGAACGGGTCAATATGAGCGATTGGGAAGGCAGGAGCAGGATAGGGGAAGTGTTCAACGGATCGAGCTGGTGCGAGGTGTCCTGCATGCTGTCTTACAACGAACTGCCGGGAATATATTACAATAAGGATACGGGCGAGTTATTCGAACTGGATAATCTGATTGCAAAAATTTCCGATGATAAAGGCGGATATGCAGAGATAGGAATAGAAAATTCTACGGAGTTTGATGCTTCTGTCAGAATACTTGCGGAAAACAAGGAAGAAGCTAAGGTTTTTCTTCACCAGAACAGAATGGCGGACATAGCTCCGGTAAGAATCAGGGCAGGGGAAAGAATCACAATCAAGGCATAAAAACAGAGAATGATTGCATCAGGATTTCCTTTTGGACGGATTGATGAAAAACCTGCCGGCGGCTGCCAGACCCTTAACCACCGGACCTTCCAGATCCCGGCGAACCTTGAGCAGCTCATTCCTGACCTTTATACCCTGGGGGCACGCTTCCTCGCATTTCCCGCAGTCGATGCAGGAGCTTGCCCAATGAGGGCTGTAATCGTCCGTCATTATCCCCGAATATGCCATGTGGTAAAGCTTCGCCTCGAATTTGCCGAACATATGGTAATTGTTAAGGTCCCGGAAGACACCCGGAATATTTATACCGGCAGGACAAGGAAGGCAATATCCGCAGCCGGTGCAACTTACCTGCATCAATTCAAGATATTTTTGCCGGACCCGGCTTATAACATCTATCTCGTGCCGTGACAGGCTTCCCGGCAAAGCATCTGCCGCAATACGAAGGTTCTCCTGAATATGCCGGTCTTCATTCATTCCCGACAGAACCATTGTGACCGCCGGGTTGTCATAAACCCACCTGAAGGCCCATTCGGCGGGAGTCCATCCGGTATTGGATGAATCATATATCGTCCGTATGGCGGAAGGTATCCTGCCCGCCAGTATGCCGCCCTTCAAAGGTTCCATTATAATGACGCCAAGCCCGTGCTCCGAGGCATATTCGATTCCGCGGATACCGGCTTGAAAATGTTCGTCGATAATATTGTACTGAATTTGAACAAAATCCCAGTTGTATTCATCCACTATTCTTTTAAAGGCGGCAAGTGTTCCGTGAAAGGAAAATCCGATTTTTCGAATCCTTCCATCGCGCCTGATCCTGTCCATGAACCCCTTTATGTCAAGCGCCAGCATCTTGTCCCATGCGGAGCCATTCAGGGAATGAAGCAGATAATAGTCGATGCAGTCGACACGGAGCTTTTTCATTTGTCTGGTGAAAATTTCCTCGATCTTTTCCTTTTTTGATATTGTAAAGCAGGGGAGCTTGGTGGCAATGTTGACTTTTTCACGGTAGCCCTCCCGAAGAACATAATCTCCAAGAAAACTTTCGGAGTTTCCCCGATGGTATGGATAGGCAGTGTCAAGATAGTTAACACCGTTTTCTATTGCATATTTTATCTGTTCCGACGCCTTTTCAGTGTCAATTGAATTCAATATTCCCATTTTTCCCCGTGATGCGAGCCGCATGCAGCCGAATCCCAGAACCGACAGTTTCTCGGACGAACCCGGCATTGTCCTGTATTGCATAGGTTGAACCACTCCTCGCTTCAATCAGGGCTGACTTAATAACTTGAAAATGCTTTTTCTACAGCCTTCTTTTATAGTCTTCGTACCCGAAGTTCTTTAAAACCGTTACACCGCTGTCGTCTGCTATTGCGATGGATGGAAGGTTAACCCCGTTGAAGGTGTTGTTCTTCACCATGGTGTAATGTGCCATATCGGTGAAAACAAGCCTGTCGCCCGGCTTAAGCGGATCCGGGAATGAATAGTCGCCGATCACATCGCCCGCCAGGCAGGTCAATCCGCCAAGCCGATATGTGTTGGCGAACTCGCCTGGTTTTCCTGCTCCGATGATTTCGGGGCGATAGGGCATTTCGATTACATCCGGCATGTGGCATGCGGCCGAGGTGTCGAGAATAGCGATAGTCATGCCGTTGTTTACTATGTCAAGAACGCTCGCAACCAAAAATCCGGTGTTAAGCGCAATGGCTTCCCCGGGTTCGAGATAGACTTCGACGGAATACTTGGCTTTGATTCGCTTGATAATCCTTATAAGTCTTTCAACGTCATAATCTTTCCTGGTTATGTGGTGGCCGCCCCCGAAGTTAATCCATTTCATTTTATCAAAGAATCTGCCGAACTTATCCTCTATTACCTCGATAGTCCTCTCGAGCGTATCTGAATTCTGTTCGCACATGGTATGGAAATGAAGGCCGTCTATTCCCGAAAGGCCGTCTTCCTCAAAATTATCAAGTGTGACGCCCAGCCGGGAATAAGCAAAGCATGGATTATATATGTCGGTCATTATTTCGGAATACTCCGGGTTGATCCTTATCCCGCATTCCTTGCCAAGGCTTTTTACCCTTGCGCCGAACCGCCTGTATTGTGAAAAGGAATTGAAGACGAAATGATCGCAATACCTAAGAAGCTCATCAAACTCATCTGCGATGAAAGCGGGTGAATAAATATGAACTTCCTTTCCCATTTCCTCAAAGCCGAGCCTTGCTTCATTAAGGGAGCTTGATGTAATTCCAAAAAGATACTCCCCGATCAGAGGAAAGAAAGAGTACATGGAAAAACCTTTCAGGGCAGCCAGGATTTTACATCCGGCTTCTTTCTGCACATAGTTCAAAACATCAAGGTTTTTTTCAAGAAGGCGTTTATCGACAATATATGAAGGAGTTTGTATTGAGGTTATATCAAAATTCATAATGCATCCTAATCAAGTTGCGCGGGATTAAAATCCTCATGCCAGGGCAGACCCTGCCGGTTGAGCTCATCCATGAACGGATCCGGATCGAATTCCTCCACATTGTATACTCCGGGCTTGTTCCACAGCCCCTTGAGTATCATCATTGCGCCTATAACCGCCGGAACACCTGTTGTGTAGGATATAGCCTGAGAGC
This sequence comes from Clostridia bacterium, assembly GCA_046484775.1. Taxonomy (GTDB): domain Bacteria; phylum Bacillota; class Clostridia; order DUPQ01; family DUPQ01; genus JAFGQE01. Next base: position 7,904 of record JAWOIG010000155.1, read on the forward strand.
CGACTTCGGCATAGGCCTCTTCATGAACGCACACATTGTACACATAATAAGATTTCGGCTGTCCGTCCTTGATGCCATTGATTAGACATCCAATGTTGGTCTTGCCCTTTGTCCGCGGACCCAGCGAGGCGGGGTCGGGAAGAACTGCCTTTAAAAATTGCAGGGGCTGGATTTCCTTACCTTCGAACATTATCGGTTCGATTGACGTCATTCCGACATTTTCCAGAACCCTGAGGTGGTTAAGGTATTTTTCAGAGAAAGTCATCCAAAACCGAATGCGCTTCAAACCCTTTATATTGGCGGTAAGGGACTCCAGCTCCTCATGATATAAAAGGTAGATGTCCTTGGGTCCGATTTGCGGGAAGTCATATTCCTCTTTTATTGAAAGCGGCTTGGTTTCTATCCATTTCCCGTTTTCCCAATACCTGCCGTTGGCCGTGATTTCACGTATGTTGATTTCAGGATTGAAATTGGTTGCAAAATGATAACCGTGGTCCCCTGCGTTGGCATCCAGGATATCGATTGAATGTATTTCGTCAAAATAATGTTTCTGGGCATATGCGCAGAAAACACCCGTAACACCGGGGTCGAAACCGCTTCCCAGCAAAGCCGTGATCCCGGCTTTCTCAAACCGCTCGCGGTATGCCCACTGCCATTTGTATTCGAACCTCGGAACATCGGGAGGCTCATAATTCGCAGTATCAAGATAATGGACTCCGGTGGCAAGGCAGGCGTCCATTATCGTAAGGTCCTGATAGGGAAGGGCTACATTTATAACGATGTCGGGTCCAAACGACTTGATAAGCGAAATGACTTCGTCCGTATTGTCCGCATCAAGACGGGCAGTGCGTATAATTGTCTTACCGCCGTCCAGTTTTTCTTTCATTGCATCGCATTTTGCCTTTGTCCGGCTGGCAATGCAAATCTCCTCAAAAACATCCGGGTTCTGGCAACACTTGTGAACGACCACGTTGGATACGCCACCGGCTCCTATTATCAAAGCTTTACTCAATTAATACACCTCCAAAAATTCAAACCAACAGCAACAGCACTTCCCGTAAAACCTTGCAGGCCACGGAAGTTGAGACGCCGCTCTGGTCATAATGCGGTGACAGTTCCACGATGTCGGCGCCGACTATATTCAAACCTTTCAAAGCCAAAAGTCCTGAAATCAATTCCTTGAAAGTTATTCCGCCTGCCTCGGGGGTTCCCGTGCCGGGGAGAAGAGAGGGGTCGAGCACATCGATATCAATTGAAAGATATATTGGGGAAGCTCCCGCCGCATCCCTTACGGAATCAATTCCCGAAAAGTCAAATTTCGTCATATGCGTATTCCCGGCGGCAAATGCAAATTCATCCTTTGTTCCGGACCGCATGCCGAACTGCCACAGTTCGCCTTTTAGTTTTTCAAAGACCCGTCTCATTACAGTCGCATGCGATAACTTTTCGCCAAGATATTCATCTCGCAGATCCGCATGCGCATCAAGATGAACAACTGAAAGACCAGGGTAAGCCTCTATATAAGCATCAATGACAGGAAAGCTTATCAGATGCTCTCCTCCGATAACAACGGTTTTCTTGCCATCCCTTAAAATTTCCGCTGTTTCGTTTTTCATTTCTTCAAGAACCGTTGCGATGTTTCCGAAATGCAGAGGCATATCACCCATGTCGCTTATCCGGTAATCGACAAGGTTCATGTCCTGATAAGGACTGTAGGTTTCGATGCCGCCTAATTCCTGACGGATTGACTGTGGACCGAAACGGGTTCCGGGCCGGTATGAGGCCGTACCGTCATATGGTATCCCGAAGACGACTATGCTGCTGTCTGCGTAGGAAGAAAAAATGCCTTCATGAATATGCGGCTTGTTATCCTTTATCATAAGAAGAACTCCCAATTAATTTTCCGACTCAATATTATTTTAACACTTATCGCTCGTAATATGTATATCCGCGGAGCCCGTTGTCGAACGTCGCCACTATTTCCCGCCGCTCGGAGGCTGAAATGCGGCCTTCTTTCACAGCTTCTTCGGCAATGGCCCGAAAGCCGGTCTTCATATCCCTTGTATCGTATTCCACATAGGAAAGAACATCAGCGACGCTGTCGCCGTATATTTCCCTGACCAGATCGAAGCTTCCGTCGCCATTTATCCGGACGCTGACGACATTCGTATCCCCGAACAGATTATGAAGGTCGCCCAGTGTTTCCTGATAGGCACCGACGAGAAAGACCCCGATATAGTAATCCTCATCATTTTTAAGAACATGCAGAGGAAGGGTCTTGCTGACATCATGTAGATCGATGAAGTTGTCGATCTTGCCGTCGCAATCGCAGGTGATATCGGCTATCACGGCATTTCTGGAAGGAATTTCCAAAAGCCTGTGAACAGGCATTATCGGGAAAAGCTGATCGATCGCCCAGCTGTCGGGAATTGACTGGAAAACGGAAAAATTGCAGTAATATATATCCGCAATGGCGCTTTCGATATTTTCAAGCTCCGGCGGAACGAATTTCATCTTTTTCTTTTCCCGTGCGATTCTGCTGATTATGTTCCAGAATAATTTTTCTGATACCGAACGCTCGCGAAGGCTTATGTTTCCATGATTGAACATTTCCCGTATCTGATCGCGATAATAAAGGGCGTCATTATAACATTCCTGTATATTCTTTATCCCGAGGCTTTTGCTTACCTCGAAAAGATTTGCGGTTGCCTCGGGAGCGTCTTCGGAAAGCGTGTCGGGGACATCAAACACCTCGAACTGTGCAACATCCAGGACATTGAAGAGTAAAACCGAATAATAAGCGACCAGTGCGCGGCCGGATTCGGTCACTATTGTGGGGTGCGGAAGATTGTCGGCATCCATCACGTTAATAACCGCCTCTACAACGTCGGCGCAGTACTCCTCCACGGAATAATTCCTGCTGCTTGAAAAATTGGTGCTTGATCCGTCATAATCGACGGCCAGGCCTCCTCCCAGATCAAGATATCCCATTGCGGCGCCTTCCTTGATAAGCTCGGAGTAAACCCGGGCGGCCTCCAGCACCGCGGAGCGGATATCCCGTATGTTGGGGATCTGCGATCCGAGATGATAATGAAGAAGCTTAAGGCAGCCAAGCATGTCCTTTTCCTTAAGCGTATCCACGATTCCGATTACCTGCGACATATTGAGCCCGAAAACACTGCGGTCGCCCCCTGATTCAGCCCAGTATCCACCTGCCTTTGATGCAACCTTTATTCTGACACCAATGTTTGGAGTGACGCCGAGAATCTCCGCCCGGTTCAATATAGTATCAAGCTCTCCGGGGATTTCAATTACAAAAAAGCACTTCAATCCCATCTTGATGGCATATAATCCCAGGTCTATGAACTCCTCATCCTTGTATCCGTTGCATATCAGGCAGGCTTCCCTGTCGGTCATAAGTGAAAGTGCGGCTATAAGCTCGGCCTTGCTTCCAACCTCGAGTCCGTGGTGGTAGCGCTGTCCGAATTTTGTCATTTCCTCCAGAACCTGTTGCTGCTGGTTTACCTTGACGGGGTATACGCCGCGGTATGTTCCTTTGTATCCGAGTGATTCAATGGCATTGTTGAATGAATTATTAAGAAACGATATCTGGGAATCGAGTATATTTTCGAAACGGAGCAAAACCGGCATGTCAAACCCGCGGTCCCTCACACCCGAGATGATATCCATCAGGCTTACGCCGGAAGTTGACCTGCCGTTGTTCGGAGTGACGATGATCTCCCCTTTGTCAGATATGGAGAAGTACCCGCCTCCCCAGTTCTTTATGCCATAAAGTTCTTCGGAATTCTCTTTTGTCCATCTTCCAAGCAACTCAACTTTGTTCATGGTCTTTCCTTTCCCCTGCATGCGGATAAAACTAAATTTCCGGAGTATTCCGCGAAACAAAACATATCATAACATGTATTAAAATGCAACACTTCCAAGGCGGGGACAGTGTTGCATTACAGGGTGAAGAAATAAAGAATATGACTATTCCGAATCGATATAAATGTTCAGGGCGCTCTTTACTTTTCCAAACGAAATACCGTATTTTGCCGAAAGATCCTTTATGACGGCATTCTTGTCGCTTATGTCCTTGAAATATTGGAGGAGCACCTCCTCGGGAACGCCCATTTCCAGGGCCTGGCCTATGGTGGTGCTTCCGGAGATTTCCAGGGAATCGTGATCTTCAAGGGAAGATTCTTCCCTTTGGTTTCCTTGCCCGCCTGAAATGTTCCTGCTTCCGGAAGTTGCCCACAGGCCGAGGGTTTTACTTAGGGCTATTCCACCGAACAATAAGGCGACTATTGATATTGCTATTATAACCCTTGGCATTTTCATGACGGTTCTCCTTCCACTGACTTCGCTATCTGCGCGGAATCCTGTGCCGGAGCAATCTCCTTTATCCTTCGGGCGGTAAAGACAAGCGCATTCCTGCGGCATGAAGTATCGTCAACGCAATCCATGCAGCGTATGCAATGAGAATGCCCGATTGTCTTCATCCTTGATATTTCAATGTTCATCGGACACTGCCGGTCGCAAAGGGTGCAGGTGTTGCATGCAGCTGTTTTCCTCTTTATTTTGAATATGCTGATCTTGCTCAGAAGCCCAAGCGCTGCACCATAGGGGCAAGCATATTTGCACCAAGGCCGTTCCACAAACAAGGAACCGACAAGGGTTATTCCAAGAACAATGAGCCCGCCTATCGTGGCTTCATCAGTAAAGAAATGATACATGGCATAATAAGGATCGACTTCAAGGAATACAAGTTTTGCCGCATTGTAAGTAAGTAATATCGTTGCCGCGAGCGATACATATCTGAAATGTCTCAGAATATTGTGAATACGGGCCGGTATGAACCTGTTGTATCTCGTTTTGAAAATTTTCTTCCCGATTTTACCGAACCATTCCTGAATGGTTCCAAGCGGACAGACGAAGGAGCAGAAAACCGCACCAAAGACAAGCGTCAGAACCAATACCAGGGCCGAGACCACAAGCGTCGACGCCTGTAGTTTCGGAACCAGGGTTCCTGCCGTTACGAGGCTAATAATACTCTCTATGCCTCCGAAGGGACAAACGGCGTGCAGCGAAACATTGGGAATGAAAGAAAAAAGCACGGTCCCAGATTCTGCAAAAATATGGTTTATGGCAATCATGCCGATGAATACGAAAAAGAATATCTGCAACGAATAACGATACCATCTGTTTTTGATTCTCATATATGGAATCTCACTTTCCTAAAAAGAAGTAAAGAAAGTATATTTTGAGAATCTGTCATTTATGTGTCAAATTCATCATGAATTGATTTAGATAAAATGCATGTGGTTATGGAAGCAAAATTTCAAGCGCTACACCGTCATTTGTGTTGCTCGCCGCGACGGTGCCTCCGTGCAGGTTAATGATGTGCCTTGTTATGGAGAGCCCAAGGCCTGTCCCTCCCCTATGGTTCTTTCCCTGATAATAACTGTCAAAAATATGATTTATATCATCATCTGCAATCTTCTCACCTTGGTTTGATATGGATATCCTTGTCGTACTGTCTTTATGAACAAGCTCCATCATTATCTGGCCGCCGGGTTTTGTATGCTTGATGGCGTTCGAAAGAATGTTGCGAACCGCCTGCTCAATTCTCAGCGGGTCGCCGAAAAACATTTTCCTTTCGGGATAATCACTTTTCAAGCCAATGGAAAAATTTTCTTCCCTGCTCAGCAATGTGTATCTGTCGTATATTTTCCGTATAAGTGAATACAGGGAAAAAGACTCCTTGCGGGCAATGAATACACCGGATTCCATCTGGGAAAGGTCAAGCAGATCATCCACCATGTTGCTTATCTTATGGGCTTCGTTCAGAAGTATTTCATAAACCTTTGCTGTTTCACCTTTTGAATAGAGGTTGTCAAGCAACGCCTCGGAATACCCCTTGATGACAGACAATGGCGTCTGCAGTTCATGCGAGACCTGGGCGGTGAACTGAGTTCTCATCTTTTCTAAACTTTTTTCCTTGGTGAGCTCGCTTTTTAGCTGGGTTATCGTATTTTCGAGCTTGGAGGTAAGCGAATTGAGCGTAGCTCCAAGCTTACCTATTTCATCTTCACGGGTTCCGGTATATTTCAATGAGAAATCCAGATCGCCCATCTGTGCGGCGATGGAATTCAGTTCTTTGAGTGGCCGCGACATGCTTTGGGAAAAGAAAAAAGCGAATATTATGAAGAGAACAGCCAACGTTATACCGAAAAACACAAAGAAAGTACGGACGATTGCAACAACGGCATCCATGCTCGAATAAGAAATCCTCGTTAGGAGCAAACTTCCGTCCCCCGCTTCGGCAAGATAAGAAACCCAGTTGTTCGAGGCGCCCTGTCCGGTAGTAGAGGAAATAAATATTTTTCCTATGTTTGTGGAGTTAAACAGTGCGGCAATGTTCTGCCTGCCTGCTCCCTGCAGAAATGATCCGTATACGGTCTGTGTCCCGGCGTCAAGGAAATGAATGGAAAGACCCTTCTCGGCGCTGTACTCGTCAAGGATATTCTTGAGAGCCGTTAGCCCATCCGAATCGTATGTCTTTATGAGATAATCGGCACTGTTTATCAGTGATCTTTCCTGCCGGGAATAATAATAATCGTCGAAATAAAATTCGATGACGAAATATGACAATACACTCAGGACTATGCCGAAAATAAGCATATATGTAATAAGCTGTCTGAAAAGGGTTTTCTTCATTCATGAACCTCAAATAGATAACCGGTTCCCCGCAGGGTCTTTATGCAGTTGCCGCAGCTTCCAAGCTTTTGGCGGAGCCTTTTTATCGTAGTGTCAAGGACGCGCGTTTCGCCCTCATATTCATAACCCCATATTCGGTCCAGAAGCTGAATCCTTGTAAGCGCAACGCCCCGGTTGTCGATAAAATATTCCAATAGATCGAATTCCCTTGAGGAAAGGGCAACAAGCTCATTTCCTATCGTCACTGACCTTGAGGCGGAGTCAATCCTTATTCCCGGTAGTTCAATGATTGATTTTTGGGAAAGCTTGCCGCTTCTCTTAAGCAAGGCCCGCACACGCATGATAAGTTCCCTGGGACTGAATGGTTTGGTTATATAATCATCCGTACCAAGGTCGAAACCCTGGAGCCGGTCATTTTCCTCGCGTTTTGCCGTAAGCATTATGACTGGAATCTCACTGTCCCTTCGTATCTCTGTCAGAACTTCCCAGCCGTCGGCCCCGGGCATCATTACATCAAGAATGGCAAGATCCACGGAAGACTCGTACAGGATATCTATTGCTTCTTCTCCGTCTGACGCTGAAAAAACCAAATATCCTTCTGTTTCAAGATATTTGGTCACCAGTTCCCTTAGATTTTTGTCATCCTCGGCAAGAAGAATCCTTATTCCGCTCATCCCAACACCTCCAGCCTGATAATGCAATTATAGCACAGGGCAAAACATGGAAATCGGGCGGAAACCAGTAAAGCTTCCGCCCGAAATCTTGTTATGCTAGTTTTTTCCGCCCCTGTGGCCGTTTCCATTCATAGTTCCTGAGCCGGTTCCATCAAGAACACGGACTCCGTCGCCGTCGCAGTCAGCCGGCCTTTCGCCGTCAACCCATGCTCCTCCGCCCTTTGAGCCGTTGCCAAGGCCTCCTGCTCCGCCATTGCCAAAGATTCCCCATCCTTCTTCAGGACGATTCGGGTTTACTCCGTCCATATCGCAGGTTCCGTCACATGCCGCGAGGTATTCGGTTATTGCCGCGGCTTCCTCCTCGGTTATAGTTCCGTCGGCGAGTTTTGCATCGATGATTGCAAGTTTCTGAGTCAGGACTGCCTCATGGAATTCCTCTTGTGTTTCGTATTCGCCGACAAGCGACGCGAATCTCTGTCCGCCTGCACCTGCGTTTACATTGGCCGCGAATGCGGCTCCCGCTGTAGCCATTACGGCTATGATTGCGATTACTGTGATTATGATAAGTTTCTTTTTCATTTCAACCACTCCTTTCGTTTTGTGAGTGCATGATATATTATCAATCTGTCATAAATGTGTCAGTAAAAGAATTTTATAAATTAAAAATTGGGTGAAAGAAAATCAACCATCCTCCAGAATTGAAAATGCGATGTTTGTGGAATGATCGGCTACGCGCTCAAGATTGCTGAGCAGGGCTATGAAAACAGTTCCGGCCTGTGCAGTGCACTGTTGTTTCTTAAGCCGCTTTATGTGCAGTTTGCGAAGCTTATCCTCCATGTCATCTATTTCCTGCTCAAGAGGAGGAATCTCCTGCCTTGCCCCATCCATATCGTTGCCGCTGAATATGGAAAGGGATTTTTCAAGCAGAAAAAAGACTTTTTTGCTCATAACCTCGAGTTCGCCGGCTGCTTCTTCCGAATACTTGATTCCCTTGTCAATCCGCATCTGTGCAAATTCTGCGATATTCTCGGCGTGGTCGCTGATTCTTTCAAGGTCGTTAACCACGTGAAACAAAGCGCCGACCAGACGGCTGTCTTCGGACGATATCTCAAGCTGATTGACACGGACAAGGTTTTTGGTAATTCCATGGTTAAGAAAATCCATGACTGCTTCATTTGAAAAAACGCTTTTTATAATATTCTCATCTTCCTCGAGGAAGGACTTGATGGAATTACGGATATTTTCAAGGGCGAGGCCGCCCATTCGTTCGACTTCCCTGACAATCTGTGTAACAGCCATTGTTGGCGTTACAAACATTCGCTCTTCTATATACATAAGCTTCATTGGTTCGGTGGCCATATCCTCGCCGGGAATTATCTTGCCCGCCAGCCAGACAATCTGCTTGATGAAAGGAAGCATGATGGCAACAAGCACTATATTGAAAATCGTATGGAAATGAGCCAACTGTCTCGTTGTGTCTGACGAAAGAGCTTCAATCCACCGCACTACCGGAATAAAACGCATAAGAACAATGAAAACAGCGGCTCCGATTACCTTGAATAAAAGATGAAGCATGGCGGCCCGTCTTGCCATCCTTCCGGCGCCTATGCATGCGAGCAAAGCCGTTATACATGTGCCGATATTAAAACCGAGTATTATGAAAACAGACCCTTCGAGTGTAACCAGGCCCTGAAGCGACATTGCGAGCAAAATTCCCATCGAAGCAGAGGAGCTTTGTATTATTCCGGTCAGAAGCGCTCCGGCAAGCAGCCCCAGAAACGGATTTTCAAAGAGTATAAGGATATTTGTGAATTTTTCCATGCCGGCAAGAGGGCCAAGCCCGTTGCTCATCATTACCATTCCGATGAAAAGGATGCCAAAGCCGGCAACCGCAGCCCCGATATTTGAAACGCGTTTGTTTTTCTTGGCAAAGAACATCATCATTATGCCGACGAAAAGAAAAACGGGGGCTATATCGGTAAGCTTGAAGGCTATGAGCTGAGAGGTTATCGTTGTCCCTATGTCGGCGCCAAGAATTACCCCGGCCGCCTGCATAAGCGACATAAGTCCCGCATTTACAAATCCGACCACCATAACAGTAGTTGCAGAGGAGCTTTGTATAGCCATTGTAAACACAGTGCCTACGGCGACGCCTGCAAAGCGATTGCCCGTCATGATTTCCATCATCCGCCGGAGTTTGGGACCCGCTGTTTTTTCAAGATTGTCGCTTAGCATCTTCATGCCGAAAAGAAACAGCCCCAGGCCGCCCATGAAAGGAATAAGAATTTCAATTAATACTTCCTTAACACCCATATGATCCCCGTCTGCAACAGTGAATAAGCCGGAATGAATCCATATAGTGATTATAGCATATGGGCAGTTGTTTATTAACACGGAAAGCATGAAAACCTATTGAGGCAAAACTGTTTTGGATTTGCTGAAATGGACTTTTTTGGCTTCCCGAGTCAAACAGATTTGTTAACCTCTGTATTCCGGGAAACAGGAATTGCATGGGTGTCAAAAATGGAGCCGAACGGACATTTGTGATATAATTCAATGACTAATATGATAGAGTCGTCATCAAGGGGTGTTATACCGGCTTGGTTTTTCAGGATGCCGGCGGCAACTCGGGCGGCTTGGTCCGAAGATAACCGAAAGGAGTACTTTTATGTACAAAATTCTGGTAGTCGACGATGAAAAAAGTATACGAATCACATTTTCAAAATTTCTTGGCAATGAGGGTTATGAGGTTTTTACGGCTGAGGATGTGGAAGTAGCCCTTAAGGAGATTGACAGGATAACACCTGATCTTGTAATCACCGATATAATCATGCCGCAGTATTCAGGAATGGACCTGCTTAAAAAAATCAAGGACAAGGCCCCGGACATACCCGTAATAATCATGACAGGGGAACCATCCGTGGATACGGCCACAGAGTCAGTTCGGTTTCAGGCTTATGATTATCTTCAGAAACCGGTAAATAAAGGCAAGCTGGTTCATACGGTGTCCATGGCTCTCGAGCACAAGAAGATAATCGACGAAAAAAAAGAACTTGAGGCAGAGAACAAGGAATATAGGGACAATCTTGAAAAGCTCGTGGAAAAAAGAACGGAGGCTCTGCGGAAAGCCATCGAAGCGACAATATCCGCAATAAGCTCCATGCTTGAATTCAAGGATCCGTATACGGCGGGACACGACCGGCGGGTAGGAAACCTGGCTTACGATATCGCGGGGAAGCTTGGGTTAAAGGAGGAAGCCAAGACCGGCATTCTCATTGCCGGATACCTGCACGACATAGGAAAGATATCGATTCCATCCGAAATATTGTCAAAGCCCGGGAAAATAACAGAGCTTGAATATGAGATTGTAAAAACACATGTGCAGTGCAGCTATGACATACTGAAGAAAGTGGATTTGAAATGGCCGATAGCTGAGCTGGTATACAATCACCATGAGAGAATGGATGGAAGCGGGTATCCACGGGGCAAGAAAGGCGCGGACATAAACTTTGATTCAAGGGTTCTGATGGTAGCGGATGTGGTTGAGGCAATGCTGTCGCACCGGCCCTACAGGCCGGCCAACACTATAGAATCGGTTCTGGCCGAGCTGAAGAAAAATGATGGAAAGGCATATGATAAGGACGTGGTATCGGCCGTCGAGGACATGTTCATCAAGGATAATTACAAGATGACGGACGATGAGATACAGATTGATTTTTCAATATAATTAAAAATGCATTCAGAAGCCTCCATGCCGATGTCTGCGGGCGACTTGTGTTTATGAGGATGAAATGAGAAATAAAAAACTTATTATGCTTATATTGTTGATATTCCTTCTTTTGCCTATGCCGCTTGCCCTGGCAGCGGACATAGTGTATAAAAGTGCAACGGAATTCGATTACCCTCCGTTTTCGGTGACCGAAGGAGGGGTTGCGGACGGATTTTCCGTCGAATTGCTAAAAGCTGTCGCGGAAGAGGCGGGAATCTCCCTCAGCTTCAAGATAGACCGTTGGAGTGTTATAAAGCAGGAACTCGAGACGGGGGAACTGGATGTTCTTCCACTCGTGGGCTATACCGAAGAAAGGGATGAGTATTTCGATTTCAGTGTTCCATATATAATTATGCATGGGAATATTTTCGTACGCAAGGGAGATACCGGGATAAGGTCCGAAGAAGACTTGCCGGGCAAGGAAATCATCGTAATGGAAGGCGATAATGCACAGGAATATGCAATACGGATAGGACTCGGGGAAAACCTTATAGCTGTTGATACATATGAAGAGGCTTTCAGGCTATTATCTGAAGGAAGGCACGACGCCATCCTTGCCCAGGGCTTGGTAGGCGTGAGGCTTATCGACATGCTTGGGATCAGGAATGTGGAAGCGGTTACCAAACTGGATAATGACGGGGTAACGGAAATCACCGAGAAACTATCCGGATTCGAGCAGAAATTTTGTTTTGCAGTGAAGGAGGGTAATGGGGAACTTTTATCAAAACTGAATGAAGGCCTGGCAATAGTGTCCGCAAATGGGAGATACGCCGACATATATGAAAAATGGTTTCCATATCTGCTGGATCATAAACAGGCATTGGGCGAGATTGTCGTCAACGCCATTATGTTTACGCTTCCGCTTCTGTTTGTAATTTTGTTTGGTTCTTTGGTGTATATAAGAAGCCAGGTCAAGAAAAAAACAACGGAGCTTGAGAAAGTCAACAAGGAGATTCTTGCCATGGAGGGCTATCTCAGAAACCAGCAGAAACTTGAGGCAGTTGGGGTTCTTGCAGGAGGCATCGCCCATGAAATCAATAATCCGATAAACGGAATAATGAACTACAACCAGCTTATACTGGATTCAGTGGACAAGAACAGCGAGATAGCGGAATATGCAAGAGAGTCGATACATGAAACGACACGGGTTTCAAAGATTGTAAAGAACCTGCTGCAATTCTCAAGGGAGGAACAGACCCGTTATGCAAAGGTTACGATTTATCAGATGCTAAACCAGATTTTGTCGCTGATACAGACAACAATTCAAAAAGACCATATAGAACTATCCATAGAAATACCCGATGACCTGCCGGAGATTTATTGTTATGACCAGCAGATACAACAGGTGCTGATGAACCTCCTGACAAATGCGCGCGACTCGGTCAACAAGAAGTATAGTTCCTTGCCCGGGGTGAAGAAAATAATATTGTCAGCGGATTCCTATTTAAATGAAGGCTGCACATGGGTAAGGATTATGGTGGAGGATAATGGCGAGGGAATAGAGGAAAGCGTGAAGAACAGGATATTCGATCCGTTCTTTACCACCAAGAGCCGTAACGAGGGCACGGGACTGGGGCTTTCCATAAGCTATGGCATAATGAAAGAACATGGAGGAAATCTTCATTTTGAATCGATTGATAGCGGGGGAGTCAGATTCATAGCCGAACTGCCGGAAAAAGGCAAAAGACAAGGCCTATAAAAACAAGGGTAGAATGAAGGGTGGTAATATGGACCCCTGCAGCAGGTTGCGATAAGACGAATAACTTGAATGTCAAAATGAATATGGGTATACCGGATAAATAAAGTTTTTCATTTCAAAAAAAGACAAATTTTGCACATAACATGCCGTGTCATAGCGGCAGAAGTATAATATGCCGGACAATAAGAAAGCATTGGCAGTTTTATAAAACTAAAAGGACGGCAAGGAGAAACTCAACGGATTAGGGGATATAATCCGGAGGTTCTATCCGGCGGTCATCTAGAACCAGAAGAGGAACCAAGACGGTTAACGCGTCGTGGAATTATTCATCCTTAAGCAAATAGGGCCTTTAGTAATCAGTTTTGGGTAAATCTATTCATCTGAAGCCGGAAGTTCGATATAAAAACGGGTATACATTCCTTCTTCTGTTTCAAAACGCAGGGTCCCGCCGTGTTCTTTCATTATGCCATAGCTTATGGAAAGCCCCAGGCCAGTTCCGTCATTACGGCTCTTGGTGGTGAAGAACGGGTCGAATATGTTCGGCTGTATATCCGAACTTATACCTGTTCCGTGGTCTTCTATGCAAATCTGTATAAAGGCATCACTATTTTTGACAATGCGGCTGCAGGAGATGGAAATCACCTTGTCCTTGTCGTGGCCCGGGTATTTTTCATTCAGGGAATCACGGGAATTAGTAAGCAGATTCATGATGACCTGCTGAATCTGCTGGCTGCTGCACTTGACTTTCGGAAGACCTTCCGGACAATGGGTTTGTATAAGTATATTGTCCTTTTTGAATATTGTGTTTATAAGCGAGAGTGTTTGCCCAAGGATATCGCCGGCATCGAAACTGCCAAAGGCAGTCTGGTCCTGCCGGGAGAATTTCAGAAGATTACTTACTATGGAAGATACTCTTTCCGTTTCGTGAAGTATCTCGGAAGCATAGGTCTTTATTTCCTCATCCTCATTCTCTGAATCAAGTATCAGCTGGCTGTAATTCATTATGCCGTTTATCGGGTTGTTGATTTCATGGGCGACTCCTCCTGCCAGTGTGCCGATGGACTCTAGTTTTTGCCGCGTCCTAAGATGAGCTTCCATTGCTTGCTTTTCCTCCGCCTGTCTCTTCAAATCGGTGATGTCCACGACAAGGCCGGAAAGTTTTTTTGAAATTCCGGACGCATCCCTGATGATGGTCACATTGGTTTTTATATGGCGGACTTCTCCATCCGGTCTGACGATACGGTGTTCAAGGACATATCCGGTATCATTTTTCAGTGCACTGTCTATGGTTTCCCGGACATATTCGACATCATCCGGATGAACACGTGAAAGCTGGTCGCTGAAAGTATTGAAGAAAGCCGGAGTGTCTATGCCCAGTATCCTATGTATTCCCTTTGAACAGACATAAAGGCCTGTTTCAAGGTCCTTTTCCCAGTGTCCTATGCCGGCGGCTTCCTCGGCCTTGTTGAATCTGATCTCGTTCTGCAGAATTTTTTCCTGGTAATCCTTTATCTGTGTTATATCGGTGAAAGTTCCCTTTGTCTTGATGGTTATTCCGTTTTTGTCGGCAACCGGAAGCCCCTGTACCCGAACATGGCGAAGCTGTCCGTCGGGCCTGATTATCCGGGCTTCATACGAATAAGGTTCTCCGCTTTCCATTGCACGTGCTACCAGCCGGTGAACCTTAACGCGGTCATCGGGATAAAACAAGGAATTAATTGTCTCCCCTCCGGGTATATCTGACAACGATTTGTATCCGATTATGTTAAGCAGACCCTCGGAAACAATATGC